>JAHFDQ010000511.1 GCA_023248915.1 Archangiaceae bacterium
ACTTCCATTTCTCACCGGTGGGGAAGCCGGCGCCGCCGCGTCCACGCAACTGCGAGGCCACCACCGCTTCCAGCACCTTCGCGCCGGAGGCCTGGCGCGCGGCACGAACGTGCTCGGCCCAGACGCCGCGCGACCGGGCGGCCGACAGCGAGGCCGCGCTCGCCCCACCCGCCAGGTTCCGGAGGACGATGGGTTCGGTGTCCAGCGCCCGAATTTCCGGGCGGTGCTCGGCCTCAGGCGGCCTTCCCTCGGCCAGCCGTTGGACGCCAGCCGACCCCAGGCGCGAGTGCACCGAGGCGGCGGCCCCTTCCTCCACCAGCGCCACCGGAGCGTCATGGCAGTGGCCAAGGCAGTAGGTGGGCTCGAGTGAAGCGGCGCCCCCGGCGGCGACCTGCCCCAGGCCGCAACCGAGCGCGCGCTCGAGCGCGGCGACGTGGCTGCTACCGCTGGTGGAGAAGCAAGCGGTGCCGACACAGACTCGCACCCTGCGGCGGCCCCGCGGCTCGGTCAGGTCCGAGTAGAAAGAAGCCACGCCCGCGACGGCGGCCTCGGGCAGGCCCGCCTCTCGCGCAACCCGCCTGAGCGCTTCCGGCTTCAGCTCGCCCAGTTCGTCCTTCGCTGCGCGCAGCCGATCGATGAGCGACGGCGAACTCGCATCGCCGCGGCCGGCGAGGGTGACGAGGTTGTGCGACATCAGGCAGCCTCCGTAACAGGCGCGCGACGTTACCCCACGCGCAAGCCTTGCGGCGCTCGCGGCGCGCCGGAAGTGCTAACCCACCGTGGGCCAGCCGACGTTCCCGCCACGTGGCACGCACCATGAAGGGGAGCGGCGCATGAGCCACGCGGAAATGCCCAGACCGAACCCGACCGACGCGCCATCCACCCCCACCTTGCCGCGCATGCTGATCCGCGACGTGATGACGCATCAGTCCGAGTCGGTGAGGCCGTCTGACTCCGTCCGGGCGGTCGCCCAGGTGATGCAGGTGCGCGATGTCGGGTTCCTGCCGGTGGTCGAGGACGAGCGCGTCCTGGGAGTGGTGACCGACCGGGACCTGACGCTCCGGGCGACCGCCGCGGGGCTCGACCCGACCCAGACCACCGTCGCGGACGTGATGACGTCGGAAGTCTTCTACTGCTTCGACGACGAGGACGTGGCGGCGGCCACGTTCTTGATGGAAACGAAGGGCGTGCGCCGGCTGGTCGTCTTCGACCGCAAGATGCACCTGACTGGCGTGCTCAGCATAGACGACCTGTCGGCCATTCCCGGAGGCGCGCAGTCCGTTGGACGGACGCTGCGCCGCCTGACCTAGGCGGCAGCCTCGCCGCCCGAGACAGCCCGCCCAGCGTCCAGCCGGCCCGGCTGGGCACGTGGGCCGCGTTTCACCTCGCGGGTCCACCCTGGAATGGGCGAGACTCGCCGCCACCGATGGAGCCCCTCCCTTCCGCGGGCGACGCGCCCCAGTCGGCGGCCGCCACCGCCCTCGAACCGCCCCCACGGATCAAGCTGCGCAGTCTGCTGTTGAACTCGGGCCTGACGCTCGCCCTCGCCGGCAGCGTCCTCTGGTGGGCCGTGCGAGGCGTGTCGAGCACCCAGCTTCGCGAGGGGCTGACCGGAGTCCGGCCGTGGGTGGTGGCGGCCACGATGGCGGTCTTCACACTGACCTTCTTCACGGTGGAAATCATCGGCCTGGGCACGTCGTGGCGGCGCTCGCTCGACCGGACCACCGCTTGGCGCGACATCCGTACGTTGGTGTGCGGCAAGCAGGTGCTCTTCTTCATCCAGCCGCTGCTGACGAAGATCGTCGCGCCGATCTACTTCTGGAAGCGCGCCCGAATACGCCCGACCGTCTCGGTCAGCGCGACCGAATTCGTCGGCATCGCCGAGGTGTTCTCGGTGCTGGTCCTGGTGACCTTGGGGCTCGTCGTCTCGGACGTCGGGGTCGGCACGGGGCTCACCGTGACCGTCGCCGTGTCCTGGATCGTCATCGGCCTGCTCGCCGGGATGGCGAGCGCCCGGCTTCAGCGGCGCTTCCCGCGGCTCCGCACCGTCGGGCTGCTCCAGGCCTTCACCTCGGCCACGCCGCGGCAGGCGGCCTTCCAGGTCGCGCTACGGACCGGGCTGCTCCTGGTGACGCTCGGCTGCCTTTGGGTGCTCTTGGCCGAGATGGGCGCTCGCCTTTCGCTGGCCCAACTCCTCGCCTTTGGGCCGCTCTTCATCTACGCGGCCACCCTGCCCGTTTCGGTCGGCGGCTTCGGGGGCCCGCAGGGGCTGGCGGTGATGCTGCTCGCCGGCCAGTGGGCGGTGCTCGCCCCAAATCGCGCGCTCGGCTTCAGCCTCGTCTGGTCGACGGGGATACTCTTGTGCGAGTCCGCGGTCGGGCTGGCCCACCTGCCCCGCCTGCTCGAGCTGTTGGGAGTGCGCCGGTCCGGTTGATTCACCTGCACGGCGCGCACTCCTTGCGACCCTGCTGTCCGCCCCCCGACGAATGAGTGGGGAACGCGCACCCGGTGCGCGCGGTGTCCGGCGCCGTCCGTCCGGCGGGCGGGCACGACCGTTGCTGGTGGGTCGCCGGGTTTCCACCCGAGCACCTCTTCACCCACCCCAATCGAGTCACGGAGACGACCATGGCCAACCTTCCCGTCAAGCGGAGCACCCCCGGCACCAGCATGCTTCCCCAGCTTCCGGAGTGGACGTTCGACCCGTTCCAGCCAATGCGCGAGCTCTTCCGCTGGGACCCGTTCACCGAGATGACGCGGACCCTGCCGCGCACGGCGATGACCTTCGTCCCGGCGTTTGAAGTGAAAGAGACGAAGGAAGCCTTCGTCTTCAAGGGTGACGTCCCCGGCCTCGCCGACAAGGACGTCGACGTGAGCATGGCCGGCAACCGGCTGACCATCACCGGCAAGCGCGAGGCCGAGCACCAAGAGACCGGCGACAACTACTACACCTACGAGCGCAGCTACGGCAGCTTCAACCGCTCGTTCACGCTGCCCGACACGGCCGACACGTCCGACGTGCACGCCGAATTGAAGGACGGGGTGCTGACCGTGACGGTGCCCAAGGCCGAAGAGGCGCAGCCGAAGAAGATCGCCATCAAGTCCAGCACCGAGCGCGCCAAGGGGCACGCGTAGGTCAGCCAGTTCCGTTCAGCCCGAGCGTAGGGCCGAAGGCCCGCAGTCGAGGGCGTCTCGACTGGGGCCGCTGCGCTCGGGCTCGACTGAACGACGCTCCACCCGCCGGGGTGGTAGATGCACCCCGACGATGGCACGCAAGAGGACGCCCCGGTGGCTCGATGCCGCGCGCCACGCCGGCCGCGAACGCCCTACCATGAGCCCGGACTGGCTCTGCCGGGCCCTGTCGCGCGCGGGAGTGTTCGCGCCGGCCGAGGCCGAGGCCGCCATCCGCGCCGGTCGGGTGAGCATCGGCGCCCGCGTCGTCCGCGAATCGCTCGCTCCGCTGCCGCCGGGCGTGGTGGTGCGGGTCGACGGCCGCGAAGTCGATCTCGCCCGCCGCACGCGGGTGCTCGCCTTCCACAAGCCCGAGGGCGTGGTGACGTCGACGGTAGACCGCGAGGGCCGCGGCACCGTCTTCGACAGGCTGGCGGCCGTGCTGCCCCTCGCGCTGCACGGCTACGGCTGGCACGCGGTCGGCCGGCTCGATCGCAACACCACCGGGCTCCTGCTCTTCACCAACGACGAGCAGTTGGTGGCGCACGTCACTTCTCCGAAGACACACCTGCCGAAGCGCTACGTCGCCCAGGTGCTCGGCAAGGTCGACGAAGACAAGCTGGCCCGCCTGCGCCAGGGCATCACCCTGCACGACGGCCCCACCCGGCCGGCCCACGCGGCGCTGCGCGGCCCCGACATCGTCGAACTGACGTTGACCGAAGGGCGCAACCATCAGGTCAAGCGAATGCTGGGCGAGGTGGGCTTGCCGGTGACGAAGCTGCACCGCGAGGCGGTGGGCGGAATCGTCCTCGACGTCCCGGTAGGCCAGGCGCGCCTGTTGACCGACGGCGAGGTCCGCGAGGGCCTCTGCTTCGCCCCGCCTCAGCCCTGAGTACCGGTCGCCCGGAGCGCTGGCTCTGCACCTGCCGCCGGGCCGCTCGAGGCGCCGCGCCTGCGCTTCCACCACCCGCCGACCCGGTCCAGGGTGATGAAGAAGACCGGCGTGACGAAGAGCGTGAGGAACTGCGAGAACAGCAGCCCGCCCACCACCGCCAGCCCGAGGGGCCGCCGCGACTCGGCCCCGGCGCCAAAGCCGGCGGCGATCGGCAGCGTCCCCATCAGCGCCGCCATCGTCGTCATCATGATGGGGCGGAAGCGAACCAGGCAGGCCTGGGTGATGGCGTCGCGCGCCGACGCCCCGGTCCGCTGCGCCTCGAGCGCGAAGTCGACCATCATGATGCCG
>JAHFDQ010000512.1 GCA_023248915.1 Archangiaceae bacterium
TGTGGGGGCCGGCCTTGAGTGATGCGGCCGGAATCAAGCCCGAGGGGCGGCGCAAGCCCTACACCCAACCGCAGTTGACGCGAGTCGAGCTTCGCCCCCAGGAAGCGGTGCTCGGAGCCTGCAAGACGGCCGCGGGCGTGGGGCCCGCCGCGATGGGCTGCAACACCGCGCTGGGCGGTCCCTGCAACATCAGCGGGTCCTAGCGCCGTGGACGAGCTCTCCCTTCAAATCGCCGGAGCGACGCTGCGGATGCGTTCGCTGTCCCCGGAGCTGAATCTGGCTGTGGCCGGACCCCTG
Source organism: Archangiaceae bacterium (assembly GCA_023248915.1). Classification (GTDB taxonomy): domain Bacteria; phylum Myxococcota; class Myxococcia; order Myxococcales; family Myxococcaceae; genus JAHFDQ01. The sequence goes on from JAHFDQ010000512.1 coordinate 298, forward strand.
GCGGGCTTCGTCACCGACGGCAAGAGCGCCGACGTCGAGCTCGACTGTCGCTGGGACGAGCTGGCCGACGAGCCCGGGGGCGAGCCCGTCTTCGACTCGCAGGGGGCCTGGGCGCTGTTCCGGCGAGACGGCCGGTCCGTCTTTCAGCTTCGGACGGCGGCCCTAGGGGCCGTGCCCTACACCGTCGCCAGCCTGACCCCCGACCTGTCGCGGGGCGAGGTGCGGCTGCACCGGCCGTACTTCTCCGGCGCGCCGCTCTACCCGCTCGCGTACCCGCTCGACGAGCTGCTCTTGTCGCGCTGGCTGGCGCGAAACCAGGGAGTCGAAGTGCACGCCTCGGGGGTGGTCGACGCCCGCGGTTCGGGCCACGTCTTCCTGGGGGCGTCCGGCGCGGGCAAGACGACGCTGGCCAGCCTCTGGCTCGGCCGGCCCGGGGTGCGCGTCTTGAGCGACGACCGCATCGCGCTGCGCAAGGTTGGGTCGAGCTTGATGATGTACGGCACGCCCTGGCACGGGACGGGCGCCTGCGCCACCCCGGCCTCGGCGCCGCTCGAGCACCTCTACTTCCTCCACAAGGGCGCCAACCGGCGCCTGCCGGTCCGGCGTTCCTTGGCGGTGGCGCGGCTGTTTGCCTGCTCTTTTCCTCCGCTGGAAGACGCACAAGGGCTCGAGGAAGTCTTGGGCTTCCTGGACGAGGTCGCCGGCCGGGTGCCCTGCGAAGAGCTGTGGTTCACCCCCGACGCGTCGGCGCTCGAGCTCTTCGAGGCGCGATGAAAGTCGAGGAGCGCGAGCTCTCGGCCACCTGCGCGAGGCTCACCGGCGCGGGGCTGGCGCTGCGCCTGACCGCCGCGAGCGGCTGCATGGTCCCCACCATCCGCCCCGGGGACCTGGTCCTCATCCACCCGGTGGGCGCGCGACCGCTGGCGGCCGGAGACGTGGTGGCCTTTCGCCGCGGCGAGCAGGTGGTGGTGCACCGCCTGGTTGGGGTCGCGACTTCCGGCGAGTGGCAGACGCGAGGCGACGCCGAAGCGGGCGAGGGCGTTCCGGTGAAGGGCGAGGACGTGGTGGGCCGGGTCGAGGGACTCGAGCGCGGCGGCAAGAGGCTGCCGCTGACGCCGTGGCTCGCGGCGCGGGCGTACGGCACCTTGCGCCGGTGGGCCGGCCGGGTGTCGCGCCGAGTCGGGCTACGCTGAAGGCGCGGCGCCTACTTCGTCCGGCGGGGCGGAGTCGCCGGCGCCGGCGGGTCGAACAGGCGAAGCGTCGGGTCGCCGAAGAGAATCCAGCTCCGGCGGGTGTCGAGGTCCGCGGTCGCCCGCTTCGCCAGGCGAATCGCCTCTCCGAGCGGCAGCCGGTTGACGGCGAACTGGACCGCCAGCTCGTGGGCCATGGGCGCCTGGAAGGCCGGATCGGTGAGCGTCGACGAAGCCCAGACGGCCGAGGCGCCCGTCGGCGAAGCCATCAGCGTCTCGGCGAGACTGGTCGTCGCCGGGTCCTGGAAGAAGCCGTTCAGGCAGGTCAGGCTCAAGAGAATCGGCTGGCGCACCGTGAAGCGGCTGGCGTCGGCCGACGAGAACAGGCCGCCGGCCCAGATTTCAATCGAGCCGTGGCCGAAGTAGGACACCAGCCGGGGCCCCGCGTCGAACGCCTGCAACAACTGGTCGCGGGTGGCGGCCGGCCCCAGGTCCGCCCGGAAGACATCGGTGGCCGCGAGGGTCGACCCAAGCGACGCGTCCATCGCCTGGGCCGCGGCGGTGAAGTCGAAGTCCGCATCGGGCCCGCCGGCGACGGTGACCGCTCCGCCGCCCGGGGTGGCGAGGTCGGCCTCGTGGGCGAGCAGCTTCGCGACCTGGACCGCCGCTTCCGGCACCGAGTGGGCGGGCAACCTGCCGACGGGGACGTCGGCGATGCCGTCGTCGTCGAAGTCGGTGAACCAGTCGTCCGACGCGGTCTCCATCAGGGCGGTGTCGACCAACCGGGTGGGGACGAAGTCCTGGTCGGTCAGGTCGAGGTAGCCGCGAGCATCGAAGCTGGCGCTGCCCACCAGCAACACCGCCTGCGGGGCCGTGCGCCAGGAAGAGCGGGCGTACGAGAGGAAGTCGCGCAGCGCCTGCGGAGTCTTGTGGCCGAAGGCGAACGCGTCGTACACGTCTTCGACCTGGACCAGCGCCACCCGGTAGCCGTCGGCCTCGCGCTGCGCCTTCAGCGGCAAGAGGGCCGAGGTGAAGGCGGCCGGGGCAATCATCACCAGGCTGCCGCCTTCGCGGTGCGACAGCCAGTCGGACGGGTGGTTGGCCTCGAGCTTCGCCGGCGACAGGAGCGCCCCGTCGCCGAAGGCGAACAGGGTGTGCGGGCCGGCGCCCTTGGGGACCACGAAGGCGACGGCGCCGATCGCGGGCTGAGTGCCTTCCACCCGCTTCGCCTCGTCGGGGTCGGTGACGTCGAGAACCTTCACGTTCGCGGAAGCGAAGCCGTCGACGGTGAGGGGTTCGCCCTCGATGGCGGTGAAGAGCAGTTGGTCGGCAAAGGCGTGAAACCGATGAGGATAGGTGATTCGAATCGAGATGACCGCGCTGATGTCGCTCCAGCCGTTTTCGGAAACCAGCCGCACGGCGTTGTCGCCTTCTTGAAGCACCCCGTCCGGAATCGTCGCGGTCTGGCTGGCGGATTCCTGGCCCGAGAAGCCCAGCGTCATCACCCGGGTGCCGTTGACCTGGACGCCGACCTGGTGCGCCCCCAGCGTCCCGCCCTGCACGCTGACTTCCAGCTCGGCCTCGCCGCTCGCCACCCCGTGCAGCGCCAGCACCTGGTCGACGGACAGAGGGGTGATGACCGCGCCGAAGAAGTTCGAGGCCTCGCCGTTGCGCAGCGCCGCGAAGTAGAGCGTGCGGTCCCTGCGTTCGACGGTCGAAGGGAAGGACGGCGGCGAAAGGCCCACAGGGGGTTCGGCGGGGACGGTGGCGATGCGCCGGGCCGACGCCGAGCCCTCGGCGAGCCAGTAGACGCGGGCGTCGGCCCAGGGCGTGTCTTGGCCCAGGCCGTAGAACTCGATGGCGCCGTCGCCCAGGACGGCCAGCTTTTGCTCCTGCCCCATCGCGTAGAGGTGCAGCCGCTTCGGGTTCACCAGCGGGTCGAGCCCGGCCGCGACCAGGTCGGCGCGGTCGACGTGGTACCAGCCGTCGGCGCGGACCGAGATTTTCACCGCGGGGCCGCGCTCGAGGTCCGCCTGGCGGACCAGGGCGCTGAAATCGAAGCCTCCGGGCACCCGCTTGCGCGACCCCCGGTGCACCCGGGAATGTTCCGCCCGCTCGCGGGCGCGCCCCAGCCCACCCAGCGGAGCGCTCTTCAGGGACGGTGAGGCCGCTCCCGGCGCCGAGTTGTACGACGGCCCGTGCCAGGTGCTCGACCCGCCCAGGTCGACCTCTTCGACGTAGTAGTGGGCGCCGCTCGGGGCGCTGGAGTCCATCACCCGGTAGTGGCGGCCGCTGCTCAGCGTCGCCGCCTCGCCGACGAAGAGCGCCGACCCCGCGACCAGGTCCTCGGTCACCGGGACTCGGGTGCCGCCCTCTTCGCGGTAGACGCGGAAGCCGAGGTTCCGCGACTCGAAACCGGTCGCCCACTCGACCACGGTTCCCGTCGGAGTGGGCTGGGCGGAGAGCTGAATCATCCCCACCGCGGTCGGGGCCATCACCGTGACCCCCGCCGACACGCAGGAGAGCGAATTGCCGGCGCCGACGGTCGCCGTGATGATGTTGCCGGTGGCGAGCGCCGGGACGAGGCCGCTCAACGTCCAGGTGCCGCCGGCCACCACGGTGGTGGCGCCAATCGAGACGCCGCCCTTGTAGACGGTGACCGCGGTGCCGACCGGCGCGGTGCTGGTGCCGGTGGCGAAGGTCGAGGCGTTGGCGATGGGCCCGGTCACGACCGGTTCCGGGTAGACGGCGTAGGCGACGACGCTGGCGGCGTTGTAGACGACGCGCAGGCGCCCGCCCGAGCCCCCGGCCGTCATGCAGGTGTTGGTGGCGGGCGCGTTCGAGAAGAATCCGGCCGGCGTGCCGCTGATGAGGGTGTAGGTGCTGGTGCCGATGGTGGGCACGAAGCCGGTGGT
>JAHFDQ010000133.1 GCA_023248915.1 Archangiaceae bacterium
AACGAGACCCGGCGGCCGTGGCCCGCATCGGCTTCGCCCACCCGGGCCACGGCCGCCGGGTCTCGTTCGAGGCGCCGCTGCCGGAAGACCTGGCCGCCTTCCTGCCGCCTTCGCCGGCGCGGGCGGCCGGGCCGGGTTCCGGCTAGGGTAGGCGCGTGTTTCCCCTGAAGGCAGTCCGAGAGCAGGCCCTGGCCATCTCGGTGCACAAGTTCAAGGACCAGTTCGGCCCGGTGGCGCTGGTGCAGAGCCCGGCCGAGCCGGTGCTGCGGCGGTCGGCGATGCTGCTGGCGACGGCGCAGACCATCGGAGTCACCGACCCGGGCCGGGTGGGCCACCGCCTGCTGGTGCTGATGGGCAGCTTCGACGGGCTGTCGGTGCAGTTCCTGAACCCGGGCCGCGATGGAACCCAGTTCACCGTCGGCCGGCTCCCGGAGTGCGACGTGGCCATCGCCGACCCGTCGGTGTCGAAGCGGCACGCCACGCTGAAGTGGGACGCCGCGCGCGGCGGCTGCACCGTGCGCGACGAGGGGTCGACCAACGGCACCTTTGCGGGCGCCTCGCGCCTGGGCTCGGAAGAGGCGGCGCTGCTCGACGGCGACGCGCTGGGGTTCGGCGACGCGCAGTTCCTCTACATCCTCACCGAGACGCTGTACGAGAAGCTGAGGGTCAGCCGCTTCGGCTACGGGTGACGGGAGGGCTGCCTTCAGGGGCACGTCCGGGGCCTGACCCTGCCCCACCCGTCAGTATGATGTCCCATTTGCGTCTATGGGATGAAGGGGACATATTAAGAAGGTGGACGAAGAGCGAGTGAACCCTGATGGCCTACGCCCTGCGGCTGCCGAAGAAGTTCAAGCAGTGGAAGCTGAAGATTCGAGACTGCGAGACGGTCGAGCCGCCGCACGTCACCCTGCTGCGGAAAACGCAGGCGTGGAGAATCGACCTCCGCACGGGCGAGTTCATGGACGCGGAGCCGGACCCGGACGACGTGCCGAAAGCGCTGGTGAAGGTCGTCAAGGGCGCGACGAACTGGCAGACGCTCCGCGACGAATGGGACTCGATGTACCCGGAGAACCCGATCGACTCCGAGGAAGCGAACGAGGAGGAGTCCGATGAGTGAGCCACTTGTTGTCGTCGAAGAGAACCACGGACTGGCCGCCCACTTTGGAGCGACCAAGCCAGTGAGCGCTTCCTCGCCCGAGCAGATCCACTCGGCGATGAACAGGTTCGTCCACGGAGCAGTGTGGGTCGCTCGCGCTGGCCCCATCGTGAAGTGGCTCGCCGCCATGGACTCGCTGTCGATGACGCCTCATCGGCTGTTGCTCATCGGGAGCCCGAAGGCACCTGAGCGAGCGTTCTTGCGCGCGGTGTTCGAGAGCGTCTTTGTGCCTGACGACGAGATGAAGGTGCTCGCGTTCGACGAACTCTTTGAGGTGCTCGGGTCGGAGCATCGCGCGAACTTGTTCGTCGGCGGAGCGGTCGCTCCAGCGGCGAAGTCCGTGGTCCTCATTCGAGGAAACCTCACCGCGTTGGCGGTCCCCTTCTCTTGGTTCGTCGCGCGCCCGAACGGCCCGAAGCCCGACTTCTCAGACTTCGCGATCATCGACTCCGGCCAGACCATCAAGCTCGGCGACTACGAGGCGGCAGCCGATGCTGTCCTGTATGAGTTCGACGGGGAGTTCAGGAAGCAAGAGCGGAAGCGTCGCATCAGCATGGACAAGTCGTTCGGCGGCGCGCTCAGGCGGCTGCGCCTTCAGCGCGGGCTCAGTCGTGACGACTTCCCGGGCCTCTCCGCGAAGACCATCGCTCGAATCGAACGCGGCGATGTGAAGGAGCCGCACGGCGACACCCTCACGGCGATCGCCGAGCGACTTGGCGTCAAGCCGGATGAGATCGCGAGCTTCTGAGCCGCGACAAGGACGACCGAGGTCTCGGCAACCGCGGGCCGGCTTGGCAGCTGCCTTCAGGGGCAGTTCGGCTCGATGACCTCGACCTCGCCTCCGTTGCGCGGGCAGGGGTCGATTTCGAGGGTGCCGTTCGGGTGGGCTCCGTCCGGGGGCCAAAGGACGTAGCTGACCGGCGACCCGTTCAGCCGTACCTGGGGCGGCCCCCGGTCGACCGGGTGCTGCAAGTCAACTACGCAGCGGGCGTTGACGATGCGGCCGCCCATCTCGGTCATCCGGCTGGCGTAGTCGGACGTGCAGGCGACCACCATGCCGTTCGGCCCGAGCGAACGGGCGACCTCGGCGTACCCCCAAGAAGCGGTCATGCGCTCGCACAGGAAGTACCAGGTCAACCCGAGGATGGCGACGAAGCTGGTGGACTCGGGGGGAGCTTCCAACGAGCCGAGGAAAGCGCTGAATTGAGCGGGGCTGATGCGCGAGTGGTCGGTCTCGTCGGTGAGCACCACCACCGCCAGGTCCGTTTTGGGCCGGAGGAAGCCCTGATTGGGACCGGACGCCAGGGGGTCGCTCAGCGCGCCGTGGGCGGCGTCGAGCCCGCGCTCGTCCGAGCTGCCGTTGCTGCCCAAGAGCACCATCGACCGGAACGCCTGCTCGAGGTTGGGCGTGACGGGGGTGAGGAAGGGGGCCACCAGGCGGCCGCTCCGGTTCGGGGCTTCCATGTCGGTCGTCACCACGCCCAGGTGGAAGTCGACGTTCTCGGAACGAAAGCGCGAGATGAACGCGCCGAAGTTCGAGGCCAGCACTTCCTGGTCGTCGCCCATGCTGCCCGAGTCGTCCACCACCAGGAGCACGTCCACGGCCGGGTTGGGCACGGCGGGCAGGGTGAAGGTCTGCACGTCGCGCGGGCAGTCGCGCGTGCCGTCGGGAGGGGCGAAGATGGGCGAGCCGTCCTCGCCGACGTAGCGCAGCGGTTGGGTTCGCCCGCATGCCGCCAAGAGACCGAGCAGGAGGAGCGTGGCGCTGCGATTCATTCCGGCTCCGCGGGCCCGCGCGACCCGGCGCCGCGAGGCTCGCCTCTGTCCATAGCCCACCTGGCGGGTCCCGGAGAAGCCCCCCTGGATTGGCGTCTGGGCGGGCCCTAGAGTCGCGAGCGCCGAAGATGAATAAGAGCTCCTCCTTTCTTGCCGTGGCGGGCGCGGCCTGGCTTGCCGCCGGCTCGGCCTCCGGGCAAGAGCCCGCGCCGCCGCCCGTCGCGGTCGAAGGGGCCGGCCAAGAGCCGGCGTCAGGCAACGCGGTGCCTGCCCCGGTCGACCTGGCCGCCGTCCGCTTCGACCGGTACAGCGCTTCGGCCAAGCGCCGCATCGGGTGGGAAGCGGCAGGGGCCGGGGCCGGAGTGCTGGTAGGCGTCGGCGGTTCGTTGGCGTTGGCCGCGGCGACCTGCCGGGTGGAAGCGGACTTCGGCTGCACGGCGCCGCTGTTGCTCGGGGTGCCCGCGGGGCTCTTCCTGCCGTCCATCGGCGCGGCCATCGCCGGCACGCTCAATGACGGGGCGGGAGGTTACTGGTTGTCGGTGGGAGGGTCCGCCACGGGTTGGATAACCGCCATCCTTATCTGGTCCGTGGTGAGCCCGCAGAGCCCCGGCGCCGCGGCGGCTCTCGCGGTCGCCCTCGGAGCCTTGCCGGTCGGAGGGGCCGTCGCCGGCTACGAGCTGTCGTCGCTTCGGGCGTTGTCGCGCGAGCAAGCGCTAGCCGCCGAAGCCAGGCTGAGCCTCGCGCCGTGGTTCTCGCCGAACGGATCGCGCGGGCTGGTGCTGAAGCTCGATTTCTAGGATGCCGGCCGGCAGGTTGCGCCGACCCACGCCATCGGGCTTGAGGGTGCACGATAGGATTGCGGAGGTTCGCTCGGACGTGGGCTAGCAGGTAGAGAGAGGGGGGCTCACCCTTCCAGCGCCCCCGCTCGAACGACCGGCATCCTCGAGCCCCTTGCGCTCGCGCGCGGCACAGGTCGTCTCGCCGGAATGTTCGGGACTTCGGTGGCCACCCCTCCGACCTCAGGTCGCGGGTACCCGTTTGAAACGACGAGATTTCTTCGATTCGGCACCCACTCGAGGCATTGGGCCCCAATCAAATCGCGGGGTTGTGAACGGCGTTTTGGAAGAAGTTCTTCGTTTCAGACGGCAGCTCGCAAGACAGCCCGGCCGGGGGTGTGTGAACCGCGCTCTCGACGATGCCGGTGCCGACGGGGGGTCAGTTGCGGAACCCAAACGACGCTCCGGCTGGTGATACGGGCGCTCGAGGGCGCAACCCGCATCGGCGCGGGGCCGCTCGACCGCGAAGGTGAGTGGTACGACCCCTTCGACTGGAATCCCGACTCACCTCCCGGCGGTCGGTGACAGCCCCTCGGTCAGGTATTCCCCCGTGAAGCAGGCCCGGCAGAACGTCTTCGCCTCGGGGTCGCCGGCGGCCGCGCCCAGCCCTTCCTGCGACAGGTAGCCCAGGCTGTCGGCCGTCACGTAGCGGGCGATCTCGTCGATGGAGTGCGACGACGCGATGAGCTCTTGGCGGGACGGCGTGTCGATGCCGTAGTAGCAGGGCCAGCGCGTCGGCGGGCTCGAGATGCGCAGGTGCACTTCGCTGGCCCCGGCCGCCTTCAGCATCTTCACTATCTTCCTCGAGGTGGTGCCGCGAACGATGGAATCGTCCACCACCACCACCCGCTTGCCCTTCAACACCGAGCGCACCGCCGACAGCTTCAGCTTGACGCCGAAGTGCCGAATCGAGTCGCGGGGCTCGATGAAGGTGCGGCCCACGTAGTGGCTGCGAATCAGCCCGACGTCGTACGGAATTCCCGACACCTGCGAGTAGCCGATGGCGGCCGGCACCCCCGAGTCGGGGCAGGCGATGACCAGGTCGGCAGCGGCCGGCGATTCCCGCGCCAACTGCATGCCCAACTGCTTGCGCACGTCGTACACCGACAGGCCGAACAGCGACGAGTCAGGCTTGGCGAAGTACACCAACTCGAAGATGCAGCGGCCGGGCCGGGCCTTTTGCAGCGGAAACGAGCTGCGCATGCCCTCGCTGTCGATGACCACCATCTCGCCCGGTTCGATTTCCCGAATCAGCTCGGCCTCGATGAGGTCGAGCGCGGTCGTCTCGGACGCGAGCACGTACGAATTCTTGAGCCGCCCCAACACCAGCGGCCGGAAGCCGTGCGGGTCGCGTACCGCCACCAACTCGCGCTCGGTGAGGAACAAGAGCGAGTACGCCCCCTGCACCCGGGCCAACGCTTCCACCACCCGCGCCTCGAACGCCGTTTCCTTCGACCGGGCGATGAGGTGGATGATGACCTCATTGTCGGCGTCGGACTGGAAGATGGCGCCGCTCGCTCCGAGCTCGTCCTTCAGCGCCTGGGCGTTCACCAGGTTTCCGTTGTGGGCGACCGCCAGCTTGCCCCGGACGTACTCGGCCATCAGCGGCTGGGCGTTCTTCAGGTGGCTGACTCCGGCGGTCGAGTACCGCACGTGGCCGATGGCGGCGCGGCCGGTCAACCGTTCGAGCACCGGCACGGTGAAGACGTCGGCCACCAGCCCCATCTGCCGCCACGACTTCAAGGCCCCAGAATCACACGAGATGATGCCGGCAGATTCCTGGCCCCGGTGCTGGAGCGCGTGCAGCCCGAGGTAGGTCAGGTTCGCCGCCTCGTCGTGCCCGAAGATGCCAAAGACTCCGCACATGGGGCCTCATGTATGCACCGGCCGTTCGATTGCCGCAATGCGCCAAATCGTCTAAATCCGCCCTCGCGAATTCTTGCACTTCGGTACCGCCGCGGGGGTCGTCCTGGCAAATCAGAAGAGCGCCACCCATGGCTGACGACCGGGTGGCAGAGCTGTACCGCAAGTTTGGCCCTGCCATCTACTCGCGGTGCCGTCGGTTGCTGAGGGACGACGTGGCGGCGGAAGACGCCACGCAGGAGGTCTTCGTGCGGGTGATGCGCCACATCGAGACTGCGCCGGACGACCAGGCCGCCCTCGCGTGGATTTACCGCATCTCGACCAACTACTGCCTGAACGCGCTTCGAGACCGCGGGCGCCAGGCCGAACCCGTCGCAGAGCTGCCCGAGGCGCCGAGCGAGCACCCCGAAGCCGCCCTGCTCGACCGCGACCTGGCCATGCGGCTGGTCGCCCGGGTGCCCGAGAAAATCCGCGCTCCTGCCATCCTCTACTACGTCGACGGCATGGAGCAGGAACAGGTCGCCCGCACCCTGGGCATTTCCCGCCGCACCGTCATCAACCGCCTCGGCGAGTTCGCCGAACGCGCGAAGAAGTTCGTCGCGAGACAAGAGGACGTTCGGCATGAATGACCGCGGCCACCTGTCCTCCGAGACGTTGGACCTGCTGATGCTCTCGTCGCTCGCCCAGGCCGAGAGCGAGAGCGCCCGCGCCCACCTTTCCGGCTGCACCGACTGCAAGGCCCGGTGGACCGAAATCGAGGAAGACAAGGCGCGCTTCCAGCAGTTCGTGCTGCCGCGCACCCTGGCGGCGGTCGAGGCCCGCGCCCGCACAGTCCCCCTCGCCGAGCGGCTCTTCGGCAGTTGGAAGCTCTGGGTTCCGGTCGCGTCGCTGGCCGCCGCCGCCACGCTGGTGGCCGTGGTCTCGACGCAGTCGGGCCCTTCGACCGACCCGTACCTCGGCGTCAAGGGCGGCACGGCGCAGCTCGAGGTGGTGGCCCAGCGCGGAGACCAGACCCAGTTCTCGGTGCGCCAGGGTTCTCGGCTTCGCCCCAAGGACAAGCTCCGCTTCGTGGTCGACCCCGGCGGAGCCCACTTCGTCCTCATCGCCTCGCGCGACGGCCGCGGCGGCGTCACCATCTACTACCCGTTCGAAGGCAAAGAGAGCGCCGAGGTGAAGCCCGGCCGCCAGGCGCTGCCCGTCAGCATCGAGCTCGACGAAGTCTCAGGCCCCGAGCGGCTGCTGGCCGTGTTCTCCGAGAAGCCGGTCCCGGCCGACCAGGTGCGTTCCGCCCTCGCCGGGCCCGAGGTGACGACGGTGCCCGGCTCGAAGAGCCAGGTGAGCTGGGAGTTCGTCAAGGAAGCGCCGTGAGCTTCGCCGCGGGGTCGCCTCGCGCGGCCGTGGCGCTGGCGCTCGCGGTGGCGCTGGCGGCCGGCGCCGGTGCCGCCCAAGCCGAGTCCCGCCGCATCGCGCTGGTGGTCGGCAACAACGCCGGCACCGGCGAGCAGCCGCCCTTGCGCTACGCCGAAGCCGACGCCGGGAAGATGGCCCGGGTGCTGGTCGAGCTGGGGGACGTCGCTCCCGACGACCTGCTCCTCTTGCAGGGGCGGGGCGTAGCCGACCTCGAGCGCGCGCTGGCCGACGCCGCCGAACGCATCGCCCTGTTCAAGCGCTCGCCCGACACCCGCGCGGTGCTGCTCTTCTACTTCTCGGGCCACTCCGACGGCGAAGCCATCGAATTGGGCAAAGAGCCCATGCCCTACGGCCGGCTGAAGGCGCTGCTCGCCAGCACCGGCGCCGAGCTGCGCGTCGTCATCGTCGACGCCTGCCGGAGCGGCCAGGCCCTGCAAGAGAAGGGCGGCCGGCCCACCGCCCCCTTCACCATCAAGCTGACCGACACCTTGGCCGCCAGCGGCGACGCCTTCATCACCTCGAGCGCGGCCGACGAGTCGGCGCTCGAGTCGGCCGAGGTGATGGGCAGCCTGTTCACCCATAACTTCATCTCGGGCCTGCGCGGAGCCGCCGACACCTCGGGTGACCGGCTGGTGACGCTGGCCGAGGCCTACCGCTACGCCTATGACCGTACCGTCACCGCCACGGCCCTGATGCCGGTGGGAGGCCAGCACCCGTCGTACGACTACCGGCTCTCGGGCCAGGGCGAGCTGGTGTTGAGCAGCCTGGTGAAGGCCACCGCCTCGCTGGTGATGCCCGAGGGCGCCGACCGGGCGCTGGTGTCCGACCTGACGCGAGACCAGGTGGTCGTCGAATTGCCGCCCGGCGCTGCGCGCGAGGTGGCGCTGGCCCCGGGCCAGTACGGGCTGAGATTGATGCGCGCGGGCCACTCGTTCGGCGGCCGGGTGCAACTGGCGGAAGGAGTCCACCAGACATTGCGCTGGGAAGACCTGACTCCCATCGCTTCGCTGGTGGTGATTGCCACCAAGGGTCCGGCCGAGGTGAAGGCCACGGGTCCGTCGTCGCGGGTGCTGCCGCCCCTGCAGCGGCTGTTGACGGTGACGGCGGGGGGGACTCCGGGCGTCGCCGAGGGGCTCGGCTTCGCGGGCCTCTTGCGCCTGTCTTTCGAGCCCACTTCCGACGCCGGCCCGTCCTTCACCCTGCTCGGGTCGACCGGCCGCTCTCCGGCGGCGCAGCTCTCCGAGAGTTCGGTGCAGGCGCGCCTCGGGTACCGGCTGACCTGGCGGTACGGCCCGCTGTCGCTCGCGGGCGGGCTCGAGGCGGGGCCGGCCTACTGGTGGCAGTCGACGTCGGTCGGGGCGGCCGCGCTGCTGTCGGCCAGCGCCGGCCCTCACGGGGCGGCGCGGCTCGAGCTGGTCGGCCCGGTGGGGCTGTCGCTCGAGGTCGACCTCCCCGTGTACCTCTTGCGCACCGACAACGGGCAGTTGAGGCCGTGGCTGTTGCCGTCGGTGTCGCTGGGGCTCGCCCTGGCGTTCTGACGGCCGGGCGCGTGCGCTAGGCTGCCGCTTTCCTTGCGAAGCGCCCGCCCTTTCTTGCGAGCCGGTCTGATGGCGACGCTGCTCGCCGTGGGCGGCGCCTATGCCATGGCCTCGTTCGACTGGTGCGGCCGCTGGGAAAGGGCCGAGCCCCGCCTCGCCAGCGCTGGCGCCGCGTCGGGGCAGTTGAGGGCCGGCGCCGCCCGGGTGCCGCTCGAACCGCCGTACCCCGTCGTCCTGGCCGGTTACGCGCCGCCGCGCAGTGTGGCCTCGAGGGCGAGCTTTCCGCTCTACGCCCGCGCGGTCGTGCTCCAGGTGGGGGCCGAGTCGGTCGGCCTGGTGACGGTCGACCTGCTCTCGCTTCCAGCGCCCCTCGCCGACGAAATTCGCGCCCGCGTCGCCGGGCTGGGCCTGGGCGAGCTGTGGGTGGTGGCCACCCACTCCCATACCTCGTTCGGCGGCTACGACTCGCGCCTGGTGTCCGAGCTCGCCGGCACCGGCCGCTTCCGCGACGGCTCGCGCGCCGCCGTCGTCGAGGCGGCCGTGCAGGCGGTGACGGCTGCGCACCGCGCGCTGGCGCCGACGGCGCTCTCGGTGGGCGAGGGGGCCGCGCCCGGGCTGACTTCCCCCCGCACCGGGGCCGACGCCGACGAACGGCTGACCCGGCTCGAGTTGACCGGCGCCGGCCCCATCGCCCGGCTCTGGGTGTACTCCGCCCACCCGACGCTGGTGGAAGGGCGGACCGAGGCCCTCGACCCCGACTGGCCCGGAGCGCTGGCGGCGAAGGCCGACGCTGCAGGCGGCGTGACGCTGGTGGTCCAGGGCTCGGTCGGCAACTCGACGGTGGCCGACCCGAGCGGAGGGCCGGAAGCCTTCGCCGCGCGGCTCTTCGGCGCCGCGCAGTCCGTTCCGCCGGCGCCTGCCGCGGCGCCGGTGCGGCTGGGCCACGCCCGCGTCATCCTGGCCCTGCCCCGGCCCGACGCTTCCAGGCTGCCCGGCCTGCCCGGTCTGCTGCGCGCGGCGGGCGACAACGTGATGTGCCAGTCGTCGCCGCGGACCGCCGAGGTGTCCTTGCTCCAGCTCGGGCCGGTCGCGCTCCTCGCGGTTCCGGTCGAGCCCACCGCGGCGTCGGGCCGCGCCCTGGAAGCCGCCGCCCACGCCCAGCGCGTGGTGGCGCTGGCCGACGGGTACCTCGGGTATCTCGAGCCGGCGGCGGTGGTGGCGGGAGGGACCGGCGAGTCGCGAAGGCAGTACTTCGGACCCACCTTCGAGGCCGAGCTGGCGCGCGCCGCCGGAGTGGCCGCCGCGGCGCTGGCCGCAACGCCCTCGCGTTAGCCGTCGAGGCGAATCTTCGAGTCTTTTTCCCGCGGCTTGAACAAGAGCGCGGTGCGCCCCAGCAACTGCGCCAGCTCGGCGCCGGTCGACCGGGCCAGGTGTTCGGCCGCCTCGTGTCGGTCTTCGGGCCCCTCGGCTATCTTCGCCTTCACCAGCTCGTGATCGTAAAGCGCCTGCTCGGTCGCGGCCACCACCGCGGCAGTGACGCCCTGCGCCCCCACCTGCACCACCGGCGACAGGTGGTGCCCCAGCGCCCGGAGTTTCCGCCGCTGCTTGCCCGTCAGCCCCACGCTCCCCTCATTTCTTGATCATCCGCAGCTCGCGCTGGGCGTCGAGGTGGTCCTTCTGCAGGTCGAGGCACTTCTGGAACGAGGCCTTCGCCGAGCCCCCGTCACCCAACAGCTTCGACATCTGGCCCATGAAGTAGTGGGCCTGGGCGCAGCGCTCGTTCTTCTTCAGGCAGAGGGTCATGTCCTTCATCGCCTCGACCTGGCCTTCCTTCTTGTCGGGCCGGGTGAAGAACTTCGCGAAGCCGCGCCAGGCGTAGAACTCGCCTTCCGAGTCGTTGCCGGCGATCGCCTCGTCGAGCATTCGCACCGCGTCGGAAAATTTCCGCGCTTTGACCAGAATGCAGGCCTTCTGGAACTTCTCCTCGGCGGCGAAGATTTGCGCGACGTCCACCTTCTCGCCGCTGCCGCCGGCCTTCAGCTCTTCGATGTAGTTGGCGCGGCTCTTGTCGTCGCCCAGGGTGCGGTAGGCGTCGCCCACCTTGCCGAAAATCTCTTCCTTGAGCTTGCCGATCTCGGGCGGGGCCCCGGGGGCAATGGTGTCGGGGTGAAACACCTTCGCCAGCTTGAAGTAGGACATCTTCACCGCCGAGCTGTCCGCCTTGTCGGACAGCCCCAGTATCTCGAACAGGGTCAGCCCCTTGAATCGGGCGGCGGTCTCGCGCAACTCCTTCAGCTCGACCTCGGGTGAACGGGCCGGGGCCTGCGGTTCGGGGGCCTTGGCCGGCGCCGCGGGGCGAGGAGCCGGAGCCGGCGCCGGGGCGGGTTTCGGAGGAGCGGCCGAGGGCTTCTGCGCGGCCGCCTTGGGGGGCGGGGCCTTGGCCGGCCCAGGCGCCGCCGCCGGCTTCGGCGCGGCCGTGGGGGCTTCCGAGGCGGGAGCGGGTTCGGGCGCCGCCTCAGCCCTCGGAGCGACGGCGGCGAACGAGACCAGCTCGAGCTCGCGCAACAGGAAGGCCACCCTGAGGAAATGGTCCGAGTCCTGAGGCAGGTCGGTCATCAACTGCTTCAATGAGCGCACCCCGTCGATGTGCGTCAGCGCGCGCGTCTCTTGGGGCGTCAGCTTGAGCTCGGTCGCCGCCACCCTGCCCCCCGACTTCATTACCGGTAGCTCAAGCGCGGCGCTGAGGCGCCGGCGCATGTCCACCGTCGACAGCTTTCGCACCTGCTCGGTTAGCACCCCCCAGCGGTTGCCCAGCGGCATCGCCCTGCTGGGCGAGAGCTCTTTCACTTCCCAGGAGAAGGTCCCCTTCTCGGCGTGCAGCGCGCGCGCGAGGAGGTTGCCGGCGCGAAGGGCGAGGCTCTGGAAGGCGGTGCCGGGGTTCAGGATGCCGAGGCCGAAGAGCGCGCCCACCAGCTCGCCACCGAAGCGGTCGGCCGAGCTCTCGGCCTGCGCCATCTGCTCGTGGGACGCCAGCCGCTTCTCGACCAGGAAGGCCCGAATCGAGTCTTCCGCGTGCGACGAGCCGACGAACTCGGGGTTGCCCTTGCGGAAGTGGACTTCGATGCGCCGGTCGGGCAGTTGAAGCGTCAGCAACCCCGTCAGGTCGCTGGAAGCGGCCAGGTAGTACAGGCTGATGGCCGACATCTGCGACAGGTCGCCGGTGGGCGGCGGGCCCGACCCAGGCTCGGACGCGAGGGGCGGCGGTGGCGCAGGCGAG
>JAHFDQ010000513.1 GCA_023248915.1 Archangiaceae bacterium
CATTCAAGAGGTCATCGGTTCGATCCCGATTAGCTCCACTCGAAGGCCCGCTGAAGCTGGCGGGCCTTTGGTATTTGCGCGCAGCTTGGAGCTGGGAGGCGCGGTCAAGGTGTTGCGCTCGATGAGAAGCTGGTTGGCGCTTGGGTCCGTCTCGATCCTCCTGTGGGCGGCCGAGGGCCGAGCGGGCACCGTGGTGATGGCGACCGGCGACTGCCGGGACACCGAGCTGCTCGGCAGCATGCAGATCTTCACCGATGCCCTGAAGGCGCGCCTGGGGGACCGGCTGATGGGCGAGGCCGGCGTGCTCGAGCGCTTCCGGCCGAGGCCCGGCATGTCGTTGGAAGAGGTGCAGCGGCTGCTCGAGGCGTCCGAGGTGCAGTTCCTCGACGGTCAGACGGCCAAGGTGCTGCAGAGCCTGGCGATCGCCGAGGGTGAGCTCGACAAGTTCTCTCCGGCGTCGCGCCCGTGGCGGCTCCGAGCCGGAGCCTGGACGTTGCACGGCCGGGTGCTGCGCAGTCAGGGCAAGCAGGCCGAGGCGGCCGAGTGGTTTCGCCGCGTGCTGCGAGTGGACTCTGGCTACAAGCTCGACCCGCTGGTGTGCCCGCCGAGCCAGGTGGCGCAGTTCGAGGCGTTGAGGCGAGAGCTGGCCGCCGCTCCCCGGCACTCGCTGACGGTGACCAGCCCGGTGCCCGGGGCCGAGGTGTTCGTCGATGGAGCGGTCGTCGGAAAGACGCCCTTCACCGGAGGCCTGCCGCCCGGGGACTACGCGGTGGCGCTGGTCGCGCAGGACGCGGTGTCCTTCACCCGGACGGTCGAGCTGCGCGCGGACGCGGCGCTCCACGTCGACCTCGGGTTCGAATCTGCGGTGAGCGGGCGGCCTCCGCTGTGCGTCTATTCCAGCGGCATGCCGGCGCAGCTCGATCACGCCTTGCGCTTCGCGGGGCTGCTCGAGGCCGACGAAGCGGTGGTGCTGCGGCTCGAGGCGCGCAGCAACGAGCCCGGGTGGGTGACCGCGGCGTTGATGGACCTGAAGCGGGGAACTCGCCTGCGCGAGGGAGGGATGAAGGCGGTGGCGGGCTGGTCGGGGGAAGGGCTGGAAGACCTGGCGGAGTTCGTCGTCACCGGCCACGCGAGGAGATCGGTGGTGGCGATCGACGCGAAGGGAACGAGGACCTCGGCCGAGGAGGCGCCGGCTGCTGCTGTCTCGAAGCCACCCGCGCCAGCCCCGGGGGCCGCGCTCGTCCCAGCGCCGGTGGCGACCGTGGCCCCGAGCGCCCGTCCGGACGAGCACGTGGTGCAGGCGAGCGCCGAGAAAGTCGCCGACCCGAAGGGCACCTCTACCAAGTGGATGCGCTGGGGAGGAGTGGTGCTCGCGGGACTGGGAGTCGTGTCGGCGGAAGGCGCAGGCCTGATCTGGCTGGTAGGCGGCTCCGACCGGCAGCGGCTGGGCCAGCTTCTCGACGACCAGGGGCGCCTGCCACCCAAGGGCACGGCCGAGAATGTGGAGGCGCTGGCGCTCAACAGGGCGCAGAACCAGAGGTCCCAGTGGGTGACCGGCCTCGCCGTCGGCGGTGGAGCGGCGGTCGTGGTAGGTGCGGGGCTCTGGCTGTTGGTGCCCGACGCAAAGGTGGTTCCAGCCGTGGCCGTGCTGCCGGGCGGAACCTCGGTGGGCGTCACCGGCCGGTTCTGAGCCGCCGCCTACGGAAGTGGCATCGAGAAGACGACCGAAGCACCGGTGGGCGACGGAGCGACGGCAATCGTCGGCCCAGAGTCGCCGCTCGAAACGACGAAGAGCGCAGCGCCCGCGGCGAGCGCCACTCCCGCGCCCACTGCGACGGCGATCGAGGCCGAGGACTTCGCGTCGATGGCAGAGCTGAGCCGGACCGCTTCCGAATTATCGGCCGGGAGACGTCGGCTCGAGTCGACGAGCAGGGCCAGTTGGTTGGCATCGCCCTGGGCCGAGAGCGCCAGCGTCAGCGAGGTCGCGCCGAGCCCGACGGCGGCGGCGCCGCAGAGGTAGGCGGCCACGCGAAGGGCGGGGGTGCTATCGGCGACCGAAGCCGAGGTGGAGGCGGAAGGCGAAGCCGTGACGAGGGAAGGCAGGTCGAGCTCGGCCACGATCCGTTCGAGCGCCGAGCGGACCTGCACGGTCGCATCTGTGCTGGCAGCGGCGGGGAACGGGTGCGGGTCGACTGTGCGGACGACGTGACCATCGCTTCGGATGACGCGGGCCGAGAGCACGGGCGGTCCGTTCGAGGACTCGAGGACGACGAGCATGCCGAAGCGGGCCGAAGTCGCGCGGGCCAACCCGACGAGGCAGAGGTCGCGGCCGACGCAACTGTGCACGGGGTCGGAGGCGAGCATCGAGCGGACGTCCACCGAAGCGGCCAACTTCAGACCCAAGGGTTCCAGCACCTGGGGTAAGAGGGGCTCGAGGCGTTCGCGGGCGCCGGCTGGGTCGTTGGAAATGACGAGGGGGTGCACCGCGAGCAGGGGCGGCGGGGCAGCGGCGACGAGTGCGAGGGGCACGAGAAATAGCAAGCGACTCAACCTTCTTCTGAAAGACGCCGACGTAGCACCCCGCGCGCATCGGTCAAGAACTGCGCGCTTCGGCGAGAATGATAATGTGCGCCGTTCCGGTAAAGCGAGGGCAATGGTGAAAGCAGAGTTCGGGCTGCGGAGCGTGCTGCTCGCGGCGATCGTCGGAGCGGGGTGCGACTGCAATCCGGTGCAGAAGTGCACACGCGACGAGGATTGCGGCGCCGACGCGGTGTGCAAGGCGGGGAGGTGCAACGCGAACCCGGCGCCCGACGCGAGCGTGCCGGATGGAAGCGTGGCCGCCGACGCGGGGGCCGATGCGGGCACGGACGGCGGGCAGGACGCGGGCTTCGACGGAGGCGGCGACGCAGGGAGCGACGGCGGACAGGACGGGGGCACGGTCGACGGAGGGGACGGAGGAGTCGATTCCGGTTACGTCGATGCCGGGTGCGTGACGGCCTGCGCTCCGCAGGACCAGTGCATCGGACAGACCTGCTACGCGAGGTACTCGGCACTGGCGTGGGTGGCTCCGACGCCGAGCGACGGAGCGAAGTTGGGAGCCCAGCCGGCGGCCCTTGCGGCGCAGTTGTCGGTGGCCCCGGCCCGTAACCGGTCCGACCCGGCGACGCTGCCGTTCACCGCGACGCCCGAAGATGGTGGCGCGCCAGTGGCCGGTGCGCTGACGCTCGTCGATGCAGGGGCGTACGTCGGCACCTTCGCGCCAGGGTCCGAAGGCCTGTGGGAGGTCAGCGCCGCGTACGGCGGCCTCATCACCGGCCAGAGGGCCCTGTACGTCGACCTGACGGCGCCCGAATTCGGAATCACAGTGACGCAGCCGAGCCGGGTCGGGAACGACGGAGGCTTCACGGACCTGGACCCAGGGGGAAGCGGAACGCCAGCGTGGAGGAGGGACGAGTGGGCGACAGTGACGGTGTTCTCCGACTCGACCGACGTAGTGCCCTCGACGGTGGAGGTCCAACTGCGCGGCCTGGGAGACGGCGGAATTCCGGGAAAGTGGGGGGCGCCGCAAACTGCTGTACCCGATACCGGGTGCGGCCATTTGTCATGCTTCAAGACTGACGTCGACCTCAGCGCGGTGGAGATGAAGGCGTTCCGAGGGGTGATGGAACTGGCAGTGCAAGGCCAAGACGACGTGGGAAATTCAGGGAGCGCGGACTCGGGCGTCGCTGTGACGAGGTGGAAGTGGAGCTACGGAGTGGGCGCGAAAGTCCGGACTTCGCCGACCGTGGGCACAAAAGGAACACTGTATTTCGGAACCGCAGGTGGAGCTTTCGACAACGAAGGAAGGCTCTATGCCATTTCCGCAGGCGGACAGTTCAAGTGGACGCTCGACGCCGGCGCCGTCGAGGCAAGCCCAGCAGTGGGCCTTTCCGACGCCGGGGCTGAGACCATCTTCGTTGCATCCACCGATTCGTCAGGCGCAAACCTCCTGGCGGTGACTCCGGCCGGGGCCCTGACGTATTCATGCTCAATCATCGGCGCGTCGATTTCAAAAGCATCTCCCGCAGTCACCGAGTTGACCCGCGGTGGTCAGTCGATCATCTCGGGCGTTGGCGTCATCAACGACACCGGCGGGCGCCTGACCGCGATCAGACCCGGCGCCTCGAGCACCTCCGACCGATGCGTGGATATCTCTGGCGCGGGAACCGCCGATTTCCCTTCGACTGTTTCCATCGTTGGCACCGCCGCGTATTTCGGCGACGAGGCCGGCAACGTCCAGGGGTACTCATTCACAGGCGGCGCCTGGAGCACCAAGACCAACTGGCCCGTGATCGCCAACCTCTTCACCCGCGGCCTCGCGATCGTTGGCACGACCATTGTAGGCGGCGGCGGCGG
>JAHFDQ010000134.1 GCA_023248915.1 Archangiaceae bacterium
GCCGAACCGGACCGCTCGCTCGAGGGCTGTTGTCGCGAGAGTCTCGGAGTGCCTCCGGCCTCGACGCATCGTTGAGCCTCCTGGCGACGTTGAGCAGCAGTCCGTGGCTGCGCCGTGTTCTGGCGCGCGAGCGGGTCAACGGTAGCACTCCGGGGGCGCGGCCGGGCGTCGAGAGGGGGCCGCTGACGCCGAGGCACGGTCAGCGGACTACCGTCACCGCGCACTTCGCGTGGTGGACGAGCTTGTCGCTCACCGAGCCGAGCAGCCACCGCGGGCCCGGGCCGAGGCCGCGGGCGCCCACCACCAAGAGGTCGGCGTGGCGGCGCTCGGCCTGGTCCGCCAGCACCTCGGCCGGGTCGCCCAGCTCGACGTCCTTCTCGACGGTCGCGCCCGGAAGGTCCGCGGCGAACTCATCGAGCACTCCGCGCACCCGGTCGAGCTCTTCGGGGGTTCGCCGGTTGCGCCCGATGGCGAAGGCGTCGAACGGGCCGAGGGGCACCAGGCGCGGCTGCTCGAGCACGAACATGAGAGTCACCTTCGCGCCGGTCTGCTGGGCGAGATCGTGAGCGAAGCGCGTCGCGTTGCGCGAGTGAGATGAACCGTCGACGCCGACGAGGATGTGACGGACCACGGCAGGCTCCTTACGGCCAAGGTGGACATTGTCCCGCCGCCCGGCAACCCCAATTCCGTACTCCGGTGGGGCGAGCGAAGTCGAGGCCCCAAGCATTTGCCCCTCGACTTCGGGCTGCGCCCTACGCTCGGGGTGAACGGAATTGGTCCGCATCGTCGGCGGCGCTATGAAGGGCCGGCCGCGGAGGCAGGATGAAGAGCAGGAGCGCAGCATCGACGATCGTCTGGGCGCTGCTGGTCGGCTGTTCGGGCGCCTCGGGCCAACCCGACGCGTCGGCCGACGCCTCGACTGGCCAGGACGCGGGTGGACCCGGCGACTCCGGCTCGGAATCCGACGCCGGCGCCGATGCCGGAGCGGGTGGCGGAGGCGACTCGGGGGTGGACGCCGGACCGGACGCGGGCGCCGACGCCGGCTCCTGGACGGACGCCGGGGCCGACGCGGGCGCTTCCTGCGGCGGGGTGGGGCAGCCCTGCTGCGCGCAGGGAGCGTGCAACGGCGGCACCGTCTGCTCTGGCTTTGCCTGCGTGGCGCCCGTCGCCACCCATACCTGTCCGGGCGGAAGTCCGGGCGCGGTGTTCGTCTCCGAGGTGGCTCCTCCGGCGTCCGTCGCGCCGTGGGAGGTCTTCTACGCTTCGGTCACCTTCGCCAACTGCGGCACCCAGACGTGGAACGCGACGTCGGCCGCCGCTCCCGACGGCTTCAAGGTCGGCTTCGACGCGCCCCGCGACTACGACACCTGGGGCGCTTCAAGGGTGGCGTTGCCGGCCGACGTGCCGGTGGGCTCGAAGGTCACCGTGCCGCTGGTGGCTCGCGCGCCCGCGCTCACGGGGCCGCAAGGCTGGGGCTGGACGGTCCTCCACGAAGGGGTCGCGTGGCTGGGCGGCTCGAGCCCGAGCCACTCGGTGGACGTCGAGGCCGCGGCTTCGACGGTGACGATCTGCCCCGGAGTGCAGGCGGACGTCGGGGGAGTCGCAAGCGCGTCCGTCGAAGTGCAGCAGTGCATCGACGCGGCCCCCTCGGGCGGCACCCTCGACCTGCCCGCCGGCATCTACCGGGTGACCACCGAGCTGACGATCGCCAAGCCCCTGACGGTGCGCACGGCAGGAACCGCCGCCGACCCCGCCGGGTGCCTCGAGGCCGGCGGGCCCCCGTGCGTCGTGCTGCGCGCCGACGACGCGCTCTCGGTCCCGCGCGGATTTGTCCGGCTGGGCGCCACCACCGGAGTCGTTCTGGACCACCTCGTCCTCGACGGCAACCGCGGCCGGCGACTCGCCAGCTCGGCCGCCGTTTCCTGCGCCGCGGGCATCAACGGCGCCGGCTTCAACGCCTCGACCGGCGGCTGCACCGGCTGCTCGTTCCTGCGCAGCGGTTCGGCCCGGGCCCTGTGCGGTTCCGGCTTCGAGTGGCATGGCGACCAGGCGATCATCACCCGCAGCGTCTTTCGCGAGAACGGCGCCCACGCCGTGAATTCGATGTGGTCGGACGGGTTGACGCTGCTCCAGTCCGACGGCGCGCAGGTGACCGACAGCCGCTTCGTGGACAACAGCGACGTGGACCTCATCTTCGGAGGAGGCACCGCCGCGACGGTGAGCGGAAATCAGATCGCCCACTTCGTGCAGGCTTCCTTCGCCGGCCTGATGCTCGACAACTTCAACGACAGCACGTCGGGCGACTTCACCGGCACGGTCGTCTCGGGCAACACCATCGACTGCGGACCGCTGCTTTGCGACTTCGCGGTCGAGCTGGGGCCCCATGCCTGGTACCTCTCGGCCAACCTCATCGCTGGCACCGTCTCGGGGAACAGCGTCAACGGAGGCAAGTTCGGCATCAACGCCGAGGGCGCAGGCACGGCGGCGGCCCCGATGGTGGTGACGCAGAACTCGGTGAGCCCCTCGCCGGCGACCGCCGCCTTCCTGTGCGGCATCAAGCCTTGCACCTCGTTCAACGTGAGCCCGGACTCCTACGTCGACGTTCAGTCCGGGCCGGCGCCGACCGGAGCGATTCAGCACCACGCCTGCCCGTAGGCGCACGCCTGAAGTAGGGTATGGCCTCCCAGGGAGGTCGCCATGCCAAACGTTCGCCGCACCACCCCCCGCTCGCCACCCGCTGAAGCGCGGCGCCCCGCGAACGAGCCGAGGGCTCCTGAGGCGGTGTCGCCCGAACCCGCAAGAGGGTGGCAGCCGACGCCTGCCGCCGGTCGCCGAAACGCCGCTGCCGGGTCGACCGCTCCGGTCGCTTCAGGCAGGCCGACGGTCCCCGCTGCGGTGGCCGCTCCGGCGAGTCCTCCGCCGGTCCCCGCCGCCCCCATTCCCGCCGACGCCCGGGCGGTTCGCGACGAGATGGGCGCGCTGGCGACGCGCTACCGTGCGGACCCCGGCTCTGCCGCCACCCTGAACCGCGCGAGCCAATTGGTAGGGGCGGCTCGCCCGCGAATTGACGAGACGGAATCCAAGCTGGCCAAGGCGAAGGCCGCACTGGGGGCCAAAGAGGCCGACGAGGGCTTCCTGCGCCGCGCCCTATGGGACACGCCCGAGGTCGATCAACTCCAGCGGCAGGTGGGCGGGCTCGAGCGCGAGCTGGCCGAGCTGAAGGCAGCCCGGTCCGCGGGGCAAGTGCTGCTGCGAGCGGCCAAGCCGGCCGCCCCGGGCGTGAGCGCCCAGGAGTGGCGAGGTCAGCTCGACGGCCTGGTGAACCGGGTGCACGCCGAGACGGGGCAGGTGGGCGCGCCCTGGGCCGAGGCGGTGGGGACGCTGGCGAAGAAGGAGCGGGAGGTCGGGTCGGCGGCCTACGCGGCCGAGGCGGGAGCGGGCAACCTGCGGCAGGAAGTCGGGAACTTGAAGGAAGTCACTCCCTTCTACGACCGGTGGGAGTGGCTGGACAAGCTGACCGCCGGCGAGAGCACCCGCGGTTGGCTGTACCGGCAGGGCGAGCTGCAGGGCCGACAGAGCGCCTCCGTGGCCAAGGACCTGGGCGGCGCTCGCGACTACGGAGAGGCGCGCGTGCAGGCCGAGCTCGCCCGGCTCTTGCGCGCGGAGGACCCCGCCTTCCGCGTCAACCACGATCGCCTCCAGGTGCTGACCCCCGCGCGGAACGAGGTTCGCGGCGCGCAGGACCTGGCCGGGAGCGCGCAGCGGGCGCTGCAGTCGGCCCGTGACGCGGTCAGCCGCCGCGACTGGGTGCGGTCGACCGAGCCGATGACGCGCACCGAAGACCAGCTACAGGCCGACGGCACGACGCAGCAGGTTGAGAGCTCGGCCTACCGTTCCTGGAGGTTCGAAATGGATTCGGCCGACAGTGCGGCGCGCAGCAGCGTCAGCGACGCCGAGTCGCAAGTGAACTCGCTCAACCGGTCCCTCCCTCAGGTCCAGCAGAGCCTCTCCGCGGCCGAGGTGCGCGCCACGTTCGGCCGGCTCGACCCGGACATTTACAGCGCATTCCCGCCGCTCTTCAGCTCTCCGTTCAGCTGGACGAGCTACGAGAGCGGGCGTATCGACGATCTCACGCGCGACATCGGCAAGGTGGAAGGCAGGCTCAGCCAGGTCTCCGCGCAGATCGAGCCGGAGTACCAACGCACCAACGGCCTGGTGTCTGCCCGCATGGACGCGCGCAGGAGCGAACTCGAGCGTTAGCGGATCGCGGCGCGACCCTGGGTCCGCCGCGCCAGCGCCAGCAGACCGAGGAGGCTCCAGAGCGCGACGCTGGCGCCGCCCGCCGACTGGCAGCCGCAGCCCGCCAAGTAGGACTTTCCCGGCGAAGGGGCCACGTCGAAGGCATCGCTGGTGGTGTCAGCCGTGGCTGGCGCGGACGCCTTCAGCGTAAGGCCGATGCCCTTCCGGTTGAGGGCCAGGTCCGCGAAGGTAGCCACTCCGCCGACCGCGGCCGCGGAGAGCGTGCCCGACAGCGTTGCCATTCCCGGGTTGTCCTGGAGGGCGAGGACGACGGTGGTCGACGCCCCGGACACGGAGTTGCCCTGCGCGTCCCTGAGCTCCACCTGCACCGCGGGAGACAGCGCCAGTCCCAGCACTCCGTCCGGTGGCTGGACGACGAAGGCCAGCCTCGACGCCGCACCTGCCGTGATGTCGAAGGCAGCACTGGTGGCCGACCCCAGCCCCGGCGCAGATGCGATCAGCGAGTAGCCCACGCCCGCCTTGTCCAAGGTCAGGTCAGCGAACGAGGCGACCCCGCCTGTCGCCGCGACCGTGCCGCCGCCTCCGAGCGTGGCGGCGCCAGGATTGGTTCCCAGCGTCACCGAGACAGTCGCCGCCGCCGAGGGCAGAAGGTTGCCGGCCGCGTCCTCGACGTCTACCTGGACGGCAGGAGAGACAGTCGCCCCCGCTATGGTGGTGACAGGGTTGACGA
This sequence comes from Archangiaceae bacterium, assembly GCA_023248915.1. GTDB lineage: Bacteria > Myxococcota > Myxococcia > Myxococcales > Myxococcaceae > JAHFDQ01. The sequence continues at coordinate 4,991 of JAHFDQ010000134.1, forward strand.
CGAACGCCAGCTTCGCCGCCGCGCCTTCCGTTATGTCGAAGGGCGCGCTGGTGGCGCCGGTCAGCCCGGTGGATGAAGCCTCGAGCGTGTAGCCCACTCCCACCTTGTCGATGGAGAGGTTGGAGAAGGTGGCGACTCCAGCCACGGCGTTGACGGGAGTCGTGCCGGAGAGGGCGCCTCCCCCGGGGTTGGGCCCAAGGGCCAGGGCGATGCTGGCCGTCGAGGACGTGACGGGGTTGCCCTGGCGGTCCTGGACTGCCACCTGAACGGCCGGGGCGATGGAGGCTCCCGCCGTCGTGTAGGTGGGTACGACGATGAACGCCACCTGCGAGGCGGGACCGGCGATGACGGTGTGCGTCTGCGGGGCCGGATTAGTGAGGCCCGAGCCGTTGGCGAGGCTGACGGAGGGCGCACCGGCCCGGGTGTCCACGTAGAAGAGGCTGACCGAGCTGGCCCCGCTGGGAATGGTGAAGGCGCCACCCCCCGCCGTCGTGCCGCACGCCGAGTCGGCGTACCAGGTGACGGTGCCCGTCGATGTCGACGAGGCGGTGAAGGCCTGCCCGCCGACGCCGGCGTTGGCGGCAGCGCCGTAGGAGTCTTGCAGTTGGACGGTGATGGCGGCCGCGGCGCCTGGGCAGCCCCCCGCGGCGAAGGTTCGCGACGGAGTAGTGAAGACGAGCTGGCTCGCGGCCCCGCCGGTGACGGTGATCGGCGGGCTGGTGTCCGCCGTCTTGGTTCCGTCGGAAACATCGGTGACGGTCACCGTCGCCGTCCCCGCCGTCTGCAGAGTCACGTTGAGCGGCTGGTTCCCCGCGACCAGCGCCGTGTTGGCCGGCAGGATCGCGTTGGCGTCGCTGGAGGTCAGTCCCACCGTATCGGTCGAGCTCACCGGGTTCCAGTTTGCGTCCACCGCCTGTACCGACACCGTGAAGGGCGTCCCCGCCGACTGCGCCGCCGGCGACCCGGTCTTGCCTGACGGCGTCCCCGGCGCCGCCGTTTCGCCCGGCACGAGGACCTGCAGCTTCGCGAACGCCCCCGCGGTCACGGTGAACGCGGTGCTCGTGCCCGTCTCGGCCCCCGCGGTGTTCGTCACCGCGAGCGTGAACGTCCCCGGACTCGAGGCTGTCACGGACGCCGATGTCAGCACCCCCGCGACGAAGGCCGCGGAGGTGCCACCGCCTGCCGACAGCGCACCGGTGGAGGTGAGGTCGACCGTCCCGGTGAAGTTGGTGAGGGTGTTGCCGTAGGCGTCGCGGGCCGTAATCCGGACGCTGAAGGGCGTCCCCGCCGTCTGGGGGCCGATGGCGCCGCCTTCTGCCGGCTCGGCCCCAGCCACGCCGTAGAAGGTCGAGGGCGAGCCTTGGTTTCTGTAAGCCGTCGCGACCCAGTCACCGGTAACCGCGACGTTGAGGACCTGAACCTCGTCAAGGGTGGCGTCCAGCGTGGGAGGAGAATAGCCGCGCCCCAGCTCGAACGGGTGCGTGGTGGACGGGTTCATCTTGACCGCGACGCTCTGCGCGGTCGCCACCGCGCCATTGACGTACAGCTTGCACCAGCCGAAATCGGTGCTCCAGACGGCGACCAGATGGAGCCAGGTGTTCAAGTTCCCCGACAGGCTGTAACTGCACATGCCATTCGTCTGACCGGTTGCGTCGCTGGTGCTGAGAGTGACGTTTCCACCCGCGGCATCGGCGCCGACTACGTACTGAAAAGTGTTCGTGGTTCCGACCCCGTTTGCCTTGCCGACCATGTTTGCCCACGACCCCGGGAGCGCGTTGAAGTTCGCCCAGAATGCCACCGACATTCCCGCGGTCGACACGCCGCCGATGTCGCCCATCGAGACGTAGGAATTCGCCCCGTCGAAGACCTGGGCGCCTGCAATGACGCCCGTCCCGGGGCCGGGCGTCGCGGCCGATGGTTTCGTCCCGCCGTTCGCGTGCGAGGTCGAATCGGCCACGGTCGTCCCCGTGGGCTCCTTCAGGTGCCAGACACCCTGGAAGTTGGCGCTCCAGACACCTACGGCGTCCTCTTGGTCGGCCGCCCCGGAGTTGCCGAAGTACAGGTACACGTCAGTGGGGGCCGCCGAAGACAGGACTGGCGCTCTGACCCACGCGACGAGATTGCCGGTGGCGCCCACGAAGCGCTCGATCTCGTGGCTCAGCTTCGTGGTGCCGTCGGAGGCCGTGAAGAGGACGTCGTACCCGTCAGGTCGCGCGCCGCTCGCGAGATCGCCGTCCGAAGGAAGGCTGACCAGCACCGGGAAGTCGGTCACGCCCCCCGGCCCCACCTTCGAGTTGTCGAGGGTGATCTTCTTCCGAAAGCCCCACGCGGCGTCGAACCAATTGGGCTTGACCGCGGCGGTTTCCACCAGGAAGTCGGACAGCGCCCCCGGGTTGACGGTGTGCGTCTGGGGAACGGGGTTGGCGAGGGATGCGCCGTTGGCGAGGCTGACGGAGGGAGTGCCGGCCCGGGTGTCCCGATAGAACAGCGACACCGTGCTGGCCCCGTTGGGGATGGTGAAGGCGCCACCCGTCGCCGTCGTGGCGCAGGCCGAGTCGGTGTACCAGGTGACGCTGCCCGTCGAGCTCGACGTGGCGGTGACCGCCAGCCCGCCAACTCCGGCGTTCGCCGGGGTTCCGGCGCCGTCCTGAAGCTGCACGGTGATGGCGCCCGCCGCGCCCGGGCAGGCTCCGGCGGTGAAGGTCCGAGAGGGGCTGGTGAAGGCCAGCCTGCTCGGCACGGTGGGCGGTCGCACGGAGGACGAGATGGACTGCCACTCGTCAGCGCCTCCCCCAAACGTCCAGGTCATGGTGACGGACGCGGCTCCCGGCGCGGTGCTGCCCGCCGAGTTGTCGAGCGTGGTTCCATTGGAGCCATTCTTGAGGAACCGCTGAGTCTGGCCGGCTCCGGGACCGGTGATGAGGCGCCCCTCTCCGACCGTGTTCACCACGATGTCGTTGGCGGCGCTGGCGACCGTGACGCTCGCCGCCGCCGTCGACCCGCTCGCCGACGCGAATGCCCTGACCGGGGTCGTCTGATCCACGCCGGTGAACGCCATCACCCCGCTGTGGAGACTGGGGGCTGCTGCCGAGAGCGTGACGTCGACGTTGTTGGACCCGGTGGCGGGAGCGACGAGCTGCCACTGTTCGGACCGGGTCGCTGGCCCGCAGGGTGTACCGACGACGGACGTGATCGGCGTGAGGGCGACCCCTGCGTAGGTGATGCTGGCGACGGTTGGCGAGCTGCCGGCACAGTTGCTTCCAAGCTGCGCCGACACGATCAAGAATCGATTCGCTCCGGCAGGAATCGTCAGTGGGTAGGAGACCGTGCTGATTCCGGTCGTCGATGAATTGGCGGCCGCCGCGAAGCTGACCTGTGCTTGCGCGGCTCCGCAGGCGCCGAGCACGAGCAACGGGGCGATCGCCTGAAGGGCCTGCCGGGCGCTTCGCGTAACTCCCCCCTGCCGACTCCGCATCATGGCGCACGGTACATCGAAGCCCGCCCTGGATGAAGGTCGGTGGACGGCCGTGCCCGGACGCGGCCCCGGTGCCAAACGAAGGGCGATGCCCAGGTTCCAGCTCCAGAGCGACTACCGGCCGGAGGGCGACCAGCCGCGCGCCAGCTTCCGCCCCATCGGTGCAACCTGCCACCGGCGGACGCACGGCACAGGCCCGCAGCTTCACGAACCGCAGGGTCTCGCCCAGGTTCTGTTCGGAGCACTTCAGACGCGCCATCTCGAACGCCAGATGCCCGTCGAAATCGCTGGCCCGCTTGGGGAGCAACGGTTCGATCGACGACGCGATACGCGGATCCTTCGAGACGAAATTGATCCCCAGCGCGGCCAAACTTTGCGTCTGGTCGGCGGGGAGGTTGAGCAGACGGAGGCTCCGCCCGACGAACGCCAGCAGGCCTCGCCGGCGCTCGGCGCGAAGTCGATCCTGAGCTCGGACAGGGCGTTCTGGGCCTCGACGTACCTCTCGTGCACGGCGCTTCTCTCGCCACGCCTACGAAGCTGTCGGATCCTGGACACGTAGCCGACCTTCATCTTCCGGAAGTGCGCCATGGTGTGGAAGCCGTATTGCTCCGCGTTCGCCTTGCCGTGCTCGGCCAGGTCGTTGAGGATGCTCTCGAGAGAGAGCACGGACGCCTCGAGAACCGCGATGGGATCGTCGGCCCAGGGCAAGACTTTCGCGCCAAGGAGGACGACCTGGTAGGGATGGACGGTCATGCCCGAATAGAGAGCCCGCAGGACGGGGTCGGTGATGTGCGCGAGACCGGCTTTGGCATGTCGGCGAGCGGCGACAACCGCTTGAACTCCGGCGAGGACCGAAACTTCGCAAGGCTGGACATGGGCAGCGAGCGTACAAACTCCGCCAGACGCGTTCAAAGGGTAAGGACGAATAGGGGCCCCAAACGCATATGCTCACTGCTCAAGACGTGTTGCGCAGGTACCTCGACGAGGAGTTGCCGGATTTTGTGGATCGACCGCTCACCGACGTGAACATGGTCGGCCGATTCGGCAGCACCCCGTTGCATGTCGCCGCGGTGCGGGGCGATGCCGAAGAGATCCGTGCGCTCATCGAAGGCGGCGCCGACGTGAATGCGGAAGGCGAGCTGCGCAACCGGCCGATTCACGATGCCATCGGGCAGCAGAACGTCGAGGCCGTTCGTCTGCTGCTCGACGCCGGTGCGAGGCTCGACGGCATCAACGAATTCGGAAAGTCCACTTGCGGTATGGCGATGGAAAGTGGCAATCAAGCGATCATCGATTTGATCCGATCCAGATGCGCTGGGGCGGAGGGGTAGGAGTGGATGAAGCGGCTGGACCCGCAACACCACTCTGCGTCACCGCCCACGCTTCCTGGTCCTAGGCTTCGGGAGGAGTCCCCGGGAGTATTGAGCGATGCGAGGGTCTTTGGCCGCCTCTCGAGATAATTCCGACGTCACCTTCTCGAGCATGCGCTCCAGCCGTTCGGCCAACTCGGGGAGCAGCCGCTGCGCCTTGGGCAGGAGGCTGCGCGCATCCTGAATGGCGTCTTTGGAGTTGTCGTACTCGCCCCGACGCCACATGCCGAGCACTTCGGTAGCCTCCTCTTTGAGCCGCAACAGTTTCGGGTCAATGCCTTGGCGCTTCGCCCGCTCTCCGTCCCTGCGGCGCTCCTCAGCCGCGACGGCGGCATACGGATCTTTCCCCTGGCGCCGCGTCCACTCCTCGAGGATACGGTAGGCGAAGCTCGTCCAGTCGCTGCCGTAGTATGTGCTCACCGTCGGAAATCGTCGCGCCGACTTGCCCAGAACAACAAAGGTTCGTGGGAGCCGGGCCGTCGGCACGATGAAGCTGCTGAGCGGCAGTAAGCCGTTGATGACGTCGGTGTATTCGAGCGTCGGTGCGCGCTCGACATCGGCCAGCGAGGCAGGCGTCGACCCGAACCTCTGAACGGCCTCGACAACCAAGCCGTGCTTCGGGTGTATCTCGACGACGCGTGCGGCGCCAAACAGGCCACGCCGAAGCGGGACGGCGAGGCAGGTGCCACTTTCGATCACGGCGGCGGGCATTGGCTGCGGCCTTGGGCGGAACGTTGGATGTAACCGTTCACGACACTACGCGGCCAACGCGGCCTGAGTCGCCGACTTGAGCAGGAGTGAAGGCGCAGGGGTTCCAGTGCGGTGCGCGCGCACGGCGAGCGTGAGGTAGTCGAGGACATTGCGGTTCTGGAGGTTGAGCGTGGTGAGCCTATAGGACATTTTAGGGCCCTCAGCGTGCTGGAAGTCGATGGTGCCGGCGAAGGTGTCGGGTTCATGCAGGCGCAGGAGGGTAGTGCGGTGCGGGACATCCTCGCACAACGGGCTACCGTCGAAGCCCCTGCCCTGGGCTTCGGCGCAGGCGCCCTGCCGTGGCCCGACGAGCGGTTCTACGCCAAGACCCGAGGTGGAAGCCTAGTGCGGTAGTCCCGCCCGCTGGGATCTGTGCTGGGGGCGGTCCGAGCCGATGAGGCGAAGGGCAGTCCCTACCGCGACTGCCCGACCGAGTACAATAGGTATTCTCGTAGGATGGTGCCGAGAGGACGCGCGAAACCAGTGGCCAAGAACACACCGCCCACGAAGAACAGGCCGCTGGCCAAGAAGGCGCCGGCGGGGCGAGTGAAGGCGAAAGTACTCGAGGTCGTGCGCCATCTCTACGGGGACGATCGCACCGAAGCGCAGCTCCTCGCCTTTGATCCGAACAGCGTGGATGCACCCGACCCGGGGATGCTCTACGAGCTGCTCGGTACGATCTTCGGCGTGTTGGAGGATCCCAATGACGACTGCTTCGGCGGCTTCGGTGGCCGGCTGTCGCAGACGATCGCGTTCATCGAGCGCGCCTGGGACGGCGAGACCCTGGAGGACCGCGAGCTGCCACCTCCGCTGGTCACGGCTCGCGACAAGGCACGGGCCGCCACGAAGGCGGACGAGACGGGACCGCGCTTCTTCTGGTTTTGGACGCGCGGCTCGCCCGACAAGCCCGAGCGCGCGGTCGTCCGCGACGCGCCGGTCTTGCCCGGGTTCGACGCCGAGCGCCCGCGGCGGGGCGAGCGGATCGGCATCGTCGCCCGGCTCGAACTCCGGGTCGCGTCCGGTGACCAACTCACCCCGCTGCTCAGCAACCTGCTTGGCTGGCTCCTGGTCGATGAGTCGCTCAAGGAGGTCTTGCTCGCGAACGCGCGCTGCGAGATCGAGGTGGTCCCGATCGTCCTCCGCGACCCAGCGGGCGCGCTCCTCAGCAAGCGCTACTCGCTCGTGAACGTTCTCGGCACCTTCGACTGCGTCGACGCTGCGTCGAGCAAGCTCATCCCCGAAGCCCAGGCGAAGATCAGAGGCGGGCA
>JAHFDQ010000514.1 GCA_023248915.1 Archangiaceae bacterium
CAACCCGCTGTTCCGGGCCTTCAAGACGGGTTTCGCCGACCTGGCGCCGGTGCGGGCCGAAGCGACGCTCGCCACCGCCATCCAGATCGGCAGCCCGGTGTCGATGCGGCGGGCGGTCAAGGTGTTGAGGGCCTTCGAAGGCGTGGTGGAAGAGGCCAGCGAGTCCGAATTGGCCAACGCCTCGGCGCGGGCCGACCGCGAGGGGGCCTTCACCTGCCCGCAGACCGGAGTCGCCCTGGCGGCCCTGGTGAAGCTGGCGCGGGCTGGCACCATCGCGGCCGGCAGCACGGTTGCGGTGGTGTCGACGGCCCACGGGCTGAAGTTCGCCGGCTTCAAGCAGGGGTACCACGCGGGGGCGCTGGCGGGAATCGCGGCCGAGCATTCGAACCCGCCCGTCGAGCTGCCCGCCACGCTGGCGGCCGTCGAACGCGCATTGGCCGAACGCCTCGCCCGCTAGCCGCTTGCACCTCGACCCGCCCCGGGGCCCTGCGGTAGGGTGCGCGCACTTTGAGCCCGGACAACCTGACGCAGTCGGACGCCCAGCGGCAGCTCGAACAGGTGCAGGGCGAGCTCGCCGCGCGACGGAGCACCCTCCACTTCGCCCACGCCGCGGTCTCCCTGGTGGTGGGGCTGCTCCTGGCCGGAGCCACCGGGAAGTTCTTCTGGGACATGCCCGAGGAGAAGCAGCTGTTCGGGCTGCCGGGCGTGGCTGCGATCGCCGTCCTCCTCGTCTACGCTGCGGTGCGGTACCGGCGGGGCATGCAGGCCCTGGACTCCGAGCTCTCACGCTTCGAGACGCTGAAGGCGCTTCGCCGCGAGCTTCGCCTGGACGACCCGTCGGCGCTCCTGCCCCGATGAGCCCGGCGCGCCTGCCGGGCCGCTTCGTCGTCCTCGAGGGAATCGACGGGGCGGGCACTACGACGCAAGCCGCGGCGCTGACCGCCGCGCTGAAGGAGCGGGGCTACCGCGTCTTGACCACCTGCGAACCGTCGGACGGCCCGATTGGCTCGCTCATCCGCCAGGCGCTGGTCGGGCGCCTGGGCTTGCCGGGCCGGCGGGGGCCGCTGTCGGCCGGGACTCTGGCGCTCTTGTTCGCGGCCGACCGGGTCGATCACCTCGAGGCTGAGGTGCTGCCGGCCCTGCGGCGCGGCGAGGTGGTGATCTGCGACCGGTACCTGTTGTCCTCGCTGGCGTACCAGGGCGCGTCGCTGCCGATGGGGTGGGTCGAGCAGGCGAACGCCAGGGCCGTGGCGCCCGACCTGACGCTGTTCGTCGAAGTGGCGGTCAAGACGGCCTCGAAGCGAAGGTCTCTGCGGGGCGGAGAGCCCGAGCTGTTCGACGCCGACGTCAAGCAGCGGCGCATCGCCCGGCAGTACCTGGCGGCGATCCGCCGGCGCGCCCGGAAGGAACGCATCGTGCGCGTCGACGGCTCGAAGCCGGTCGAAGAGGTCACCCGACGTTCGCTCGAGGAGATACTCCGCCTGCTTCCCCGCCCGAGGTAGGCTCGCGCCGGACATGGGAAAGAAGGGCGCCGCCGCCGTCGTGATCGGCAACGAGGTGCTGACCGCCAAGGTGGTCGAACAGAACGGCGCCTACCTGGTGCAGCGACTGCGGCAGCGCGGCGTCGCCTTGCGCTCGATGACGTTCGTCCCCGACGAGGTCGACCCAATCGTCGAAGCCGTATCGCTGGCCCGAAGCCGGGTGCGGTGGGTGTTCACCAGCGGCGGCATCGGCCCCACCCACGACGACGTCACGGTGCGGGCGGTGGCCCTGGCGCTGGGGCGGCGCGTGACGCGCCTGCCGGGCATGGAACAGTTGATCAAAGATCATTACGGCCCGGCGCTGCCGCCCGCGGCGCTGCGGCTGGCCGACGCCCCCGAGGGGACCGAGCTGCTCACCCAGGCCGGCACCTGGTACCCGGTGCTCGCCTGCGAGGGGGTGTTCATGCTGCCCGGCGTGCCCGAGCTCTTCCGGTCGCAGCTCGAGGCGGCCCTGGCCCGCGTCGAAGGGGCCGCCCTGCACCAGCGCGCGCTGTACCTGTCGGAAGGCGAGGCCGAGGTCGCCGCGGTGCTCGACCGGATTGCCCTGTCCATGCCCGACGTGTCGATCGGCTCGTACCCGACGTTCGATCGGACGCTGGGCTTCAAGGTGAAGCTGACGGTCGAGGCGGGCGAGGCCGCCGCCGTCGAGCGGGCCGTGAAGCGGCTCACCGCCGAACTGCCCGCGGGCTCGATTCTGCGGTCCGAGTGAGGCCCCCGATGAGAACGACGCTGGTGGTACTCGCCGCGGTGACCTGGGCCTTCGTAGGGTGCCGGGGGTGCGACCAGGTGCAGAAGGTCAACCCGCTCATCCGGGTGGCGCCGCCCGAGGTCGACTTCGGCAAGGTGAAGGTGGCACAGAGCGCGACCAGCCAATTGACGGTCTTCTCCGAGGCCAAGGCGGGTTTGCTCGTTGGCCCGGTTTCCGTCGAGGGGGCCGGCGCCGCCGCCTACGCAGTAGTGAATTCGCCCTCGTCGGTGGACCTCTTGTCGAGCGCTCCGCTCAGCGTGCGCTTCACCCCGTCGGCCGTGGCCGCCTTCGAGGCCGAGCTGGTGGTTGCGAGCAATGATCCCCAGCACCTCGCGACGCGGGTGCCGCTGCACGGGGAAGGGGCGATGCCGGTGATGACGGTGACGCCCGAGTGCGCAGCGTCTAGCCACTGCACTGGCACGGCGACCGTGGTTCCGCCCGCCCTCGACTTCGGCGCCGAGCCATTCTCGAGGCTGCTGCCGATTCCGGCCACGGCCCTGCCGTCGGTCAGCGTCGTCAACGAGGGCGAGGTGGCGCTCACCGTGTCGCGGCTCGCCATAGAGGGGTCCGACGCGACGGCCTTCACCTTCCCGGGCTTCGGCAGCCTGCCGGCGGGCGGGCTCGTCCTCGACGCGGGCAACGGCTTCAACCTGGCCATCCGGTTCAAGCCGACGTCCGAGCTGCAGGCCGCCTACCAGGCCGAGCTCGTCGTCGGCTCTGACGACCCCGACCATGCCGAGGTCCGGGTGGCGCTGAAGGGCACGCTGCGCGACAACCTGCCGCCGGTCGTCTGCGCCAACATCGTCCAGGTGAAGCCCAGCGACGGATCGGGCACGGTGTCCTACGCGTCGAAGGCGAGCTGGGTTCCGCTCCTCGTCGCGCCCGACGGCGGCTACGACTTCAGCGACACCCGAGAGATTACGCCAGGGAGCGACGTCGCCTTCTCGGCCACCTCGGACACCGCCGACTTGACCGCCTGCACCGCCGACCCCGAGGACGGCCGCACCGGGCTGACCTACCTGTGGGAACTGATGGCGTCGCCTCCGGGCGCGGTCGCCCCGGCCCTGGGCGGGGCCGCCACCCCTCAGGCGTCGCTCCGGCCGTTCGCCACCGGGCCCTACCGGGTGCGCCTGACGGCGGGTGACACCCAGGGCCACCTTACGAAGGTCGAGCTCGAATTCGTCGTGCGAATCCGCGAAGACCTGGTGGCCCAGCTTTCGTGGACGGACACCCCCGGTGTCGACCTCGACGTGCACCTGGTGCGGCCTTCCTCGGCGACGGTCGGCGCCCCGTTCAGCGGAGTCTTCTCGTGGTTCAGCGAAGGCACGGCGGGCCGCACCTCGGGCGACATCAACGGCTTCGCCAACGGCCTGAAGTCGCAGCCCGGGTCGATCTACGACTTCAACTGGGGAGACGACGGCACCGCGGACGACCCCAGGCTGAACCTCGACGAGAAGGGTTCGGGGGCGCTGGTCGAGAACGTCTCGCTCAATTACCCCGAGAATGATCCGCTGTGCGACGGCGGGCCGTGCACCTACAAGATCCTCGTCCACTACTTCCACGATGCCCGGCAGGTGGGGTCGCCGCCGCCCTGCACCGTCGGTGGGGCCTGCGGCGACGGCGATGCCTGCGGCTGCGGCAGCGGCGCGCGCTGCGTGGCCAACGACGCCCCCGCGGGCGCGGTTCCCGCCGGAGCGGGCCGGTGTTTCACCCCGCCGGCGCCGACAGTGCGAGTCTTCCTCCGGGGCGCGGCGTTGCCGGCCCGGGTGATTCCCCTCGACTCCTTGTCGCCGCCCGACTCGCTGGTGGTGCCGGCCCCGTGCCAGACGCTCTACGTCGCCGACGTCGTCTGGCCCGAACGCGGCGCGCCCACCGACGGCGGGCCGCTCGCGGACGGAGGCAGCAGCGCCACGCGGGTGGTGGTGCGCGGAGCCGACGGCACCGGGCGCGTCACCGCCCCCGAAGTGGCGCGGTTCGGCGTCCGCCAGGCCAGCAGCCTGCAATGCAGCCCCAACGACAGCTCGTCGGGGGTCGCCTGGTACGTCGAAGCCCCCTGAGCAGCTCCGTCCAGCCCGAGCGGTGTCGAGGGCCGCTCA
>JAHFDQ010000515.1 GCA_023248915.1 Archangiaceae bacterium
ACCACGCCGACTCCGCACCCGGCGTTCGACTACGTGCTCTGGTCGGGCACCAAGGCGGTGAGCGGCGGCCAGACCTTCGACGAGGACCTGACCATCGCGGTGCCGGTGGACGTGCCGGGCGGCGACTTCTTCTACGTGCTCGTGCTCGACCCCGACAATGTCATCACCGAGGCCTCAAAGACGAACAACATCGCGGTGGCGACGACGAAGGTGACGATGCAGCAGGCTGACTTGGTTGCCGACTCAGTCGAGCTCTTGGACATGGTGACCGACTCTCCCACGCGGGTGGGGTACTTCGGCCAGAAGGGCCGCATCAAGGTCACCCTGCACAACGGAGGCGGCGCCGACGCGTCGGCCTTCAAGATCGGCGTCGTCATTTCGACCGACTCGAACCTGTCGCTCTTGAAGGACACCATCGCCTTCGACGCGCCGGTCGCGGGGCTGGCCGCCGGAAACGCCGTGCCGATCACCTTCGACTTCGACATTCCGCTGAAGGACAAGCAGGGCCTGAACTTCAAGACGGGCAGCTACTACCTGTTCGCGATTCTCGACTCGTTCGGGCAGATCACCGAGCTCAGCAAGAACAACAACAACCTGCCGCTGGTGGGCGCGGTCAGCCTGCGCGCGCCGTCACAGGACTACACCGTCGCGCGCGTCGACGCCCCGGCGACCGCGGCCGTGGGCGAAGTCGCCCCCATCTTCCGAATTCTGAAGAACGTCGGCAACGTCGCCGGCACTCCGGTGGACTACCGGTACTACGCATCGGTCAACGAGACGATCACCGCGGAAGACGTTCCGCTGACGATCGTCCGGCCCGACGGCACCCAGGCCGACACCGGCCAGGTGACGCTGGGCATCGGCGCCGAAGATTCGGCCACCGAGCTGGTTCAACTGCCGGCCACCATGCCCGCAGGTACCTATTACTTCGGGTGCATCGTCGACCTGAGCGGCCTCGCCGAAGAGCTCGACGAGGACAACAACGCCCTGGCCTCGGGCACGTCGGTGCAGGTGGCCGCCTCGGCCCTGCGCGTCGTCACCGCTCAACTGCCCGACGCCGTCACCGGCCGGCCCTACTACTTCGGCGTCGCGGCCATCGGCGCACAGGGCCCGGTCACCTGGGGGCTGGCGACCGGTGCCGGAGACCTCCCCGCGGGGCTCACCCTGGGGGCCGACGGGGCGATCTCGGGCTCGCCCGAAGCGCCCGCCGTGGCCGCGTTCACCGTCGTCGCGCAGAGCGGAACCCGCCAGGCGCTGGGCCGGCTGGTGCTTCGGGTGCTGCCGCCGACGTCCGAGCTCGCCATCACCACCCACGCGCTGCCGCCGGTCATCAACAGCACGTCGATTCCGTACCAGGGAGCGCTCGGCGCGGCCGGCGGCCTCGCGCCCTACCGCTGGCGCGTCGCCGAGGGCAACCTGCCGGGAGGCGTGCTGCTGGCTTCGGACGGAACGCTCTCGGGAACGGCGAAGGCCGGGCTCTCGAACGGCGACTTCGTGGTGGCGTTCGAGGTGCAGGACTCGGTCGGCAACCGGTCGCGGTCGACCCTCAAGATGCGGGTCGTCGCCCCGGGGGCGCTCTTGGTGAAGAGCCTCAGCATTCCCGACTCGCTGGTGAACTACGACTACGTCACCGACCTGGCCGCGGCGAACGCCGACAACAGCGCGCTGGACACGCCGATCCTCTGGACCGTCGCCTCGGGCGCGTTGCCCGACGGGCTGACCCTGTCCACCCAGGCCGGGGAACGAGGCATCATCTCGGGCAAGCCGCTGGTGGCGGGCACCTACGTGTTCAGCTTGCAAGTGGAAGACGTGAAGGGCCGGGTGGACGCGGCCGACTTCGTGATGCGGGTGTTCCCCTCGAGGTTCCGCGTGACCGCGGTCACCCCGCCGGAAGTACTGCACCCTGGAGACGCGGTGGACTTCAACCTGCTGGCCGGGGGAAGCCTACCCGCCTCGACGAAGTTCTCGCTCTACTCCGGCCGGCTGCCGCCGGGGCTGGGCCTTGGCGCCAAGGGGCAGATCTCGGGCACCGTCGCCGACGAAGGTTCGGTCGGCATCTACAACTTCGTGGCCGAGGTGAGCGACGGGTCGGGCAGCAGCGGGCTGGGCGCCTTCACGCTCGAGGTGATCGCCAACGTGCGCCCGGCCGGCTGTTCCGCGGCCCCCGGGTGGAGCGCAAGCTGGATGCTGGCCCCCGTGGCGGCCCTCTTGTGGCTGGCGGGACGGCGCCGGAAGGCGGGAACCGGGCTGGTCCTGGTCGCGGCGCTGGCGCTGCCCGCGGCGGCGAGGGCCCAGGGGGCGGACTACCAGGTTGACGGCCCCAAGGCGCCGGCAGCCGGCGACTACGTCAGCCTCTCGAGCGGCGACCTGACCCTGATCGACATCTGGTACGGGCAGGACGTGACGATTCCGTTCACGTTCACCTTCTACGGGCAGGCCTACTCGAAGATCACCGTCGCCCAGCATGGGTACGCCGCGTTCTCGGGTGACGCGGGCACCTCGTCGAACATGGGCATTCCCCACAGCACCAACTACTCGTACTACCCGCTGACGTTCGTGGCGCCCTGGTGGGACAGCCTGGTCAAGACGTCGGGGACGATCAGGGCCCAGACGGTCGGCACTTCGCCGAACCGGCGGCTCGTCATCGAATGGCAGAAGGTGGCCTACTCGGGCAGCGCGACCACCTTCAGCTTCGAGGTGCAGTTGTTCGAGACGTCGAACCAGGTGCGGTTCGCCTACGGCGCGACCGCGCCGGGCAGCGGCACCGCCTCGGTGGGCATCATGAAGGGGGCGGGGCCGCCGGTGGGGTTGCCCGGGTTGTCCTGCACAACCGCAACGTCTGGGGTCTGCCAGGCGTCGGACTTTCCGGCGGGGATGATCATCGACTTCCTCCGGCCGTCAGACCTGACCGTCAGCGGCGTCTCGAGCGACCCCACCGCCTACGCCGGGGTGAATTTCCGCTCGTTCGCGACCTTGAAGAACGGAGGTGGCCGCGCCGCGCTGGGGGCGAAGGTGCGCTTCTTCCTCGGGTCGAGCCCGGGCTTCGACGCCGGTTACCCGGGAGTTGGAGACAGCGCCCCCGTCGACGTGCCCAGCCTCGACCAGATGCAGGTTTCCGCCACCGCCCCGATTCCGGCCGGAACCGCGCCGGGCACCTACTTCCTCATCGCGGTTGCCGACCCCGATAACGCCCTGGCCGAGACGGACGAAGGGAACAACGTCGCCATCCCGGTGCCGATCAAGGTGGGCGCTCCGGCCCCCGACCTTGAGGTCACCATCCTGTCCGGCCCGTCCGCGGCCACCACCGGTCAGACGCTGTCGGTCGCGCGCGCGCTGAAGAACGTCGGCAACGCAGCGGTGACCGTCCCATTCAAGTACACCTACCTGATCTCGGACAACTCGGTGGTCAGCTACTCCGACCGGGCGGTGACGCCCGCCGGGGTAGTCGCGTCGCTGGGCATCGGCGCCACCGACACCCAGACCGATGCCGTCAAGCTGCCCGACGACCTCTTGCCCGGCAAGTACTGGATCGGCGTCTGCGTCGACTACGACTCGGAAGCCGCGGTGGCGTCGGCGGTGACCGAGATCAGCGAGGTCAACAACTGCGGCGTGACGGCCAGCCCGTTCGTGCTCAACACCGGCGCCGTCGCCATTCTCACCACCAGCCTCGCCGCCGCCGCGCAGTATTCGGCCTACCACTTCCCGCTCGAGGCGTCGGGCGGCGACGGCCAGTACGAGTGGACCCAGCCCGCGGGACAGCTTCCACCCGGTCTGACGCTGAGCCCCGACGGCAATCTCCGCGGCACTCCCGCGGCGGCCGGCACCTTCTCGTTCCAAGTTCGGCTGGTTTCTGGCGGGGTAGAGGCCACCGCCGACCTCGCGCTGACGGTGGCGGCGACCGACCTGCCCCTCACCATCGTCGACCAGGACCTGCCGGTCGCCGAGTTCTCCCGGGCCTACTCGGCCGACCTGGTGGGCATCGGCGGCAAGCCCCCCTACGTGTGGACGTTGAAGGCGGGGTCGGCGCTCCCCATCGGGCTGGCGCTGGCGACCGACGGGCACTTCGAAGGCCGTGCGAGCGACGTGGGCGACTACCCGTTCTCGGTCGACCTGACCGACGCGGCCGGGTCGAAGCAGTCGAAGGACTTGAGAGTTCGCGTCGTGGCGCCGTCGGTGCTGCACATCGCCACCTCGCAGCTCGTCTCGGGCACCCTGAAGAAGGACTACCAGCAAGAGCTCAAGGCCGTCGGTGGCAAGCCGCCGTACAAATGGTCTGTGGCGTCCTTCAGGAAGCTGGCCCAGAACCCGACCGACGAGAGCAGCAAGCCCGAGGTGGGCCTGCCCACCACCTTCGGCATCAAGCTCGAGACCGGCGCCAGCAGCTTCA
>JAHFDQ010000135.1 GCA_023248915.1 Archangiaceae bacterium
TCGGCCATCGAAGGGCTCGAGGTGGCGACGTCGGCGGCGAAGCCGTACGTGGTGCCGATGACCTGCGCCGTGCTGTTCGGCCTGTTCGTGGTGCAAAAGCGCGGCACCCACGGCATCGCGAAGGTGTTCGGTCCGCTGATGGCGGTCTGGTTCGTCACCATCGCCGGGCTTGGGCTGAACTACGTGGTGCGCAACCCCGCGGTGCTGGTGGCCTTGAACCCGGCCTGGGCGGTCGCCTTCTTCCGCGAGCACCACCTGCACGGGTTGGTGGTGCTGGGTTCGGTGGTGCTCTGCATCACCGGCGGAGAGGCCCTGTACGCGGACATGGGGCACCTGGGCGCCCCCGCCATTCGGCGGTCGTGGTTCTTCCTGGTATTCCCGGCGCTCTTGCTCAACTACTTCGGGCAGGGGGCGATGCTGCTCGGCAATTCCGGAGGCGCGGACAACCCCTTCTACCGAATCGTCCCGGGCGTGCTGCTCTTGCCGATGGTGGCCTTGTCGACGGCGGCGACGGTCATCGCCTCCCAGGCGCTCATCTCGGGGGCCTTCTCGCTCACCCGCCAGGCAGTGCAGTTGGGCTACTGCCCGCGCGTGACGGTGGTGCACACCTCGGTGATGACCGAGGGGCAAATCTACATTCCCGAGGTGAACACCGCGCTGATGCTGTCGTGCCTCGCGCTGGTGCTGGCCTTCGGCGACTCGAGCCGGCTGGCCGCGGCGTACGGCATCGCGGTGACGGGCACGATGACCATCACCACCATCGTCTACTACTTCGTCATCACCCGGAATTGGCGCTGGCCGGTCTACAAGGCGCTGCCGCTGGCGGCGGCGTTCCTGGTCTTCGACCTCGCCTACTTCTCGGCGAACCTCCTCAAGTTCAAAGACGGCGGCTGGTTTCCCCTCGCGGTGGCCGCGGGCGTCTTCATTCTGATGACGACCTGGAAGACGGGCCGGGCCGAGCTGGCGGCGCGCTTCGCCCAGAACAGCATTCCGCTGGAAACGCTGCTCGACGACGTGGCCGTCACCAAGCCGCACCGGGTGCGAGGCACCGCCGTCTTCATGTCCTCGGCCTCGCAGGGCACGCCGCCGGTGCTGTTGCACCACCTGAAGCACAACCAGGTGCTGCACGAGCAGGTGGTGCTGTTGTCCATCGCCTCGGCGGGAGTGCCCACCGTGCCCCCGTCGGAACAGCTCGAGGTGAAGAACCGCGGCAACGGCTTCTTCCGGGTGCAGTCGCGCTACGGCTTCATGCAGACGCCCAACGTGCCCGAGCTGCTGCAGCGGTGCCGGTCGCTCGGGTTGCGGGTCGAGCCGAACAGCACCAGCTACTACCTCGGGCGCGAGACGCTGTTGACCGGCGGCACCTCGAAGATGATGCGGTGGCGAAAGGCGCTGTTCGCCTTCGTCTCGCGCAACGCGCGCTCGGCGACCGCCTACTTCGGAATTCCCCCGGGCCGGGTGGTCGAATTGGGAATGCAGGTAGACCTGTAGGGCAACCCGGCGGATTCACTGGGCGAGGGTGAGCCTCGGGAACAGCGTGAAACCGCGGGGTGTTTCGTGTCACCCATGGCCGTGCCCAGAAGTCAGTTTGCGCCCTCGAGCCAGTCTGCCCCGGTGGAGGGCGCGGGCTCGGGTCCAGTCCCGCTGGTGCAGCGGGCGCGCAGGGGCGACGCGGCGGCCTTCCGGGCCCTGTTCGAGCGCTACGCGCCTCCGGTGGGCCGGTTCCTCCGAGACCTGTTCCGCGATGGGCCGGCGGCCGACGAGGCAACCCAGGAAACCTTCGTCCGCGCGCACGCGCGGCTCGCCACGCTGGACGACTCGAGCCGGCTCGGCAGTTGGCTGTTCGGCATCGCCCGGAACGTCTACTTCGAGCACCGGAGGGCCCGCGCCGGCAACCTCTACCCGGGTGACGCGGGCGACGACGACGGGCTGGCCGCGCTCCGGGCGGTGCTGCCCACCCCGAACCCCGAGGCGATTCTGCTGGGCCGCGAGCTGGCGGGGCATCTGGACGAAGCGCTCGCGAAGTTGCGCCCTGCCCGGCGCGCGGCGCTGCTCTTGAGGGTGGACCACGGCCTCGGGTACGACGACATCGCCCAGGCGATGGGCTGGACGCTCCCCCAGGTGAAGAACGAGCTGCACCGGGCTCGGCTCGAGCTGCGGGTGAGCCTGGCCGGCCACCTCGGAGACGGCGAATGAGCCGCCCCTGCGACGCCGAGGCGCTCGACGCGCTGGCGGCCGGCGAGCTGGGACCGGCCGAAGCCGCCCAGGTGCAGGGCCACGCGGACCGCTGCCCGCGCTGCCGTCACGAGCTGGCCTGGCTGAAGACGGAGTCCGCGCTGTTCGAGCAACGGGCCCTTCGGCAGGCAACGGGAGCGTGGACGAACGAGGGTCGACTTCGGACGAAGCCGCCGGCCGAAGGGCCTGGGCCGTACTGGGCGCGGTGGGCCGTCGCCGCCGGCCTGTTGCTCCTCGCGGCCGGTGGGCGCACGGGCCCCATGAGCCGACCGGTCGAGTCGGCGCGAGAGGCCGAGGAGATTTCCGACAGTGCGCTTCAGGCCAGCGTCGACCCCCAAGAGCTGATCGCCTCGCTCGAGCGGCAGGCAGGAGCGTGCCTGTTGGCGACGCCGGGCATCGGGCTCGCGTGCAGCCCGGCGCCCGAGGTCGAGGCGAGCTTCGGGCTCGCGGGCAACTGAGGGCGCGCGAGCTACTCGAAGCGGACCCATCCGGCGCTTCTTGCGATGCCCACGCGATCGCCTTGGGCATCATCACCCGGTCCGGGAACCGGCAAGAATGGTTGTCGTCGACCGGCGCATTTCGACGAACCGGCCGGCAGATCGCGAAGTCCGCCGATTCCGGCCACGTAACGAAGCCCACTCACGCCGGCCGGGGCTGTTCTTCCTGACGGCCCGTTACTCCTTGGCGGCGCGTCGATCAGGGAATTGGGGACAACCTTAGGCGGCGACAATCGCGGCGGCCGCGCCGACGATTCGGTTCCCCGAAATCAACGCTTCACCGATATGAAGCCCTGCTACGTCATCGAAGATCTTCAGCCCCAGGGGGCGCAGATCGAGCTGAACGTGGATCGTGTCCGCGAAGAACTCGGTTGCAACCAAGATGAGGTGCATGTCCCAGAAGATCTTCATTCCCTTGTCGTGCGTGAGCACCCTGAGCGAGCGCAACGTCGGCTCGTCAGGCGGCGGAACATTCTCGACAATCTTCAGCGGGTGCGCCGTGTCTGCCGGCGTCTCAAGGCTGACGCGGAGAGGATTTGCCCGGACGCGCAGTAGCGCCGAGCTTCTGACCTGAATCACCGCGTCGCAGTCCGTGAAGTAATTCCCGCCGAGGACAACGGTCACGCTCATGGCGCGTACACCACGGTAAGCGGCAGTGAGGGCCGCGGGTCGACCTCTGGCGGGGGTGAGGCGAATAGCCTCTCCGAACCGGTAAGCCTGATCGCCACAGTCTGTTGCGGCGTTCTCGAGTCGAGGCCCCGTCGCTCATCATCGGTCAACGACCACCAGACCGCGTCCATCGAATCGCGGATTGTGTCCGCAAGAGAATCCCCAGCTTCGTCCAACAGCAGCATTCGTTCCTCGAGCGCCAGGTACGTGTCAAGTCGGCGGCTCATGGCCAGACTCGATTCCAGGAGGGCCGCGAACCTGCAAGGGCCTCCTCGAACGTCGACAGCTGACACGGAACTGCAGGTTCGACAAGCGCGTGGACCGCCGGCGCTGAGGGGTCGGCGCGAACGGCGAGCAGTTGGTTCGCGGGTGGATTGGCCGACGTGAAGACCCAGTCGGACGCCGGCCCCGTCGAACCCAACCCCATTCCCCTTGGGCGGCGGTGGGGCGGCAGGTTCATCATTTTCGCTGGACAAACAGACATGCCGCCACTCGCTGGGCGAACCACCCCTGCCTCATCCTGCCGAATATCGTCTGGCACGCGGACGCCCAGCTTCCTCGCGCTGCGGCCCACCTCAGGAAGACCGTCGTCAGCGGGGATCATGGACCGAAACACCTTGGCAAGTGCACTCATCAGGCTCGCCACTACACTACGCACGTTGCGAGAGCGGCTCAAGGGACGCGTCGCCGGTGCGGGGCCGCTGTCCAGGAGCCCGCCGGTCCAGTTGAGAGCCGTGGCGAGGCGGGGGTCGCGTCCAGTCAAGCGATGTAAGAGGTTGCGCCACCCGGTGGGGTTTCTACGCAGACCTACTTGTCGATTCGGCGACGCATTTGACCTCGGCGGCAACCGCCTTCAGGCTCTGGTCGATGCGCTCGGCGCAATGGGTCGCGAAGGCCATGGGCGATGCGACCACCTCACCTAGGCCTCGTCGCGACCCGGAAAGCTGAACCTCAACCTTCACCATCACACGCCATCGTGCCCGACGGAGTCATCGTCGAGGCCGAAGAAGGCGTGCGCCTCGAGAAGCTTCCTCGCCCGACACCCAAGGCCACCAAGCCTTCGACGAGGGGCGGCCAAGAGCGCATCACGTCCCGGAAGTGTCGGGGCTGCACCGCCCCGTGTCCAAGGCTGCTGGACGCTTCCCCAGGTGAAGAACGAGCTCCACCGCGCTCGGCTCGAGCTGCGCGTGAGCCTGGCCGGCCACCTCGGAGACGGCGAATGAGCCGCCCCTGCGACGCCGAGGCGCTCGACGCGCTGGCGGCCGGCGAGCTGGGACCGGCCGAAGCAGCCCAGGTGCAGTGCCACGCGGACCGCTGCCCGCGCTGCCGTCACGAGCTGGCCTGGCTGAAGACCGAGTCCGCGCTGTTCGAGCAACGGGCCCTTCGACAGGCAAAGGGACCATGGCTGGACGAGGGTCGACTTCGGACGAAGCCGCCGGCCGAAGGGCCTGGGCCGTACTGGGCGCGGTGGGCCGTCGCCGCCGGCCTGTTGCTCCTCGCGGCCGGTGGGCGCGCAGGCCCGATGAGCCGACCGGTGGAGTCGGCGCGAGAGGCCGAGGGGATTTCCGACAGTGCGCTTCAGGCCAGCGTCGACCCCCAGGAGCTAATCGCCTCGCTCGAGCGGCAGGCCGGCGCGTGCCTGTTGGCGACGCCGGGCATCGGGCTCGCGTGCAGCCCGGCGCCCGAGGTCGAGGCGAGCTTCGGGCTCGCGGGCAACTGAGGGCGCGCGAGCTTCTCGAAACGGACCGAGTCGGGCGGCGCCTCAGTGCCCCCAGCTCGAGAACGGATTCTCGACCAGCACCCTTCGCGATGCCCCGTCGGCCGGGTTCGTCGGATGCGGCCCCAATTCCTCCATACCGGTACCGCCCGACACGGGGAGTTGGCTGCTGGCAGTGAAGGAGTTGCTCGCAGCGCAACACCGCGTCGTCATAGAAGGGTGGGTCGGGGATGGAGGACGTCACCACCAATGGTTTTCCAGCGAGTCATCTTCGTGCCGTCGTGGGCTGCCCATCCATTGAGGCCTGGTTTCGCGGCCCTCGCGTTGGCGACCCTGTCGTGCGTGGGAACGGCGACCTCGACGCCCGGGGACTCCAACGGAGGTGCGACCGACGGCGCGACCGCGGACGCTTCCGTTCCCGACGGGGGCTCTCCTTCGGTCGACGGCGGAAGTCCGCTTCCGAGCGACGGGCCCTTCGTCAACGGCCCCTACTCGTCGGACGGCGTGAAGATGGGCGCCGCGCACTGGAGCTTCGTTTCGGGGGACAAGCTCAACCCCAGCGACGCCGCCGACTTCGACGACTCCTTCGGATTGCACGCGGGCGCGCTCGTCGGGTATCGCGCCTACTCGAATCAGGGCGGACGGGGCGGCGAGTACTTCCAGATTCAGGGTGGCGACGTCCTCACCTTCAGCCTCGCCACTCCGGTCGCGGGCACCTACACCTTCCTGACCAGCATCGGCGAGGGTTCCGCCGTGGGCGTGGACACGCTCATCGAGTGTTTCACCGCCGGAAGCTGGGTCACTCTGGGCACGGCCTCCAACGCCAGCGGAGGCTGGCAGGAGACGCTCTACTCCTTCGACCTGGCCGTTCCGCCCGCGCAGGCGACGACCCGGTTCCGGATGTCCACCGCCGACGGGGCAACCAAGCTGGTCCAGTGGTCCTTCATCAAGTCGAAGCTGCCCGACAACTTCTCGGCCGACCCCGTCGACGGCGTCCACCCGCGCTTGCGCTTCACCGAGGCCGGGCGCCTGGTGCTCAAGGCTCGGGTGCAGGGAACCGCCGATCCGGTGCTGTCGTCCCTGTTCGCGAACCTGTTGACCAAGGCCGGCCAGGTCGACCCGACCGACCCGTACTGGGACACCTTCAAGACGTTCGAGAACCACGACGCTGCCCGGGGCCTGCTGCAGACGTCGCTGGCCTTTGCCCTCACCGACGACTCGAACCACGCGCAGAAGGCCCGGGACCTGATGGCCAAGGTTTCCGCCTGGCCCATCTGGACGACCGACCCGGGGCAGTCGGGCGCGCTCGAGCGCGGAACCGTCACGGCGGCGTTCGCGATTGCGTACGACACCGTCTACGCGACGCTGTCCGCCGCCGACCGCAATGCCTTCGGGCGCCGGCTGGCTCGCGAGGCCGAGTACCTGGAGGAAATCAGCCGAATCGGCGCGTTCTGGGCGCTCGACCAGCGCGGGAACAACTGGCGGGGCGTCATCGCCGGCGCCTACGGCCTGGCGGGGATTGCGCTCGACCACTACCTGCCGGCGGCCGACCTCGTCCGCAATGCGGACGGCAAGGCCCGCGGCCTGGTCGACACGATGTTCGACCCGATCGGAGCCTACGGAGAACCGGTCAGCTACTACGCCTTCGCCCTGGAGCACTGGGTGGAGTTCGCCGAGGCGCTGAAACTGAACGGCGGCGAGGACCTGTTCCTGTACCACGCGTCGGCCTTCGGCAAGACGGTGTCCTGGTTCCAGAGCGAGCTGTCGCCGAACGGCCAGCGCCACGGTTCCTTCGGCGACGACGACGACCGCCTGAACCCATTCCCTCCGAACATCCTGGCAATCCTGGGTGCCAAGTACCAGAGCGGGCCGGCGCAGTGGATGTTCGGCATCGCCTACCCCGACTCGGCGGCTCTGTCCGCCTACGTCGCCAACGCCTGGCAGGGGCAGTACCTGGAACAGACCGTCACCTACTACCAGCCGTCCGTGGCGCCGACCGCGCCGGTATTCGACCCGATTGTTTCCAACTGGGTCGACGAGGGGCTGCCGGGAGCGTTCGGGTTCGTCACCTTTCGCACCGGTTCGGACGCGAACGCCGTCTCGATGATGATGCGGCCCACCGACTCGCAGTCGTTTCACGGCCACGCCGACCAGGGTGCGGTGCTGATTGACGCCTACGGCCAGCGGTTGACGGACGACTGCGGCAAGTGCGGCCAGTACGGCGACCCGGACATCGACTACTACTCGAACACCTCGTCTCACAACGCGCTGCTCGTCGACGGAGTCGGACAGTGGCACGAGCAGAACGACTACGTCCCCCTGGGGTCCACCCCGCGCTGGGCCCGGTCGGGCACTGCGTCGTTCGTCACCCGTGACGTGACGACCGCCTACGGCTACGGCGGCTGGAATCGAGTTCAGTACGCGCTCCGCCACGCGCTCGTGGTGCGGACGACCGCCAGCCACGGGTACCTGGTTCTGGTGGACGACGCCGTCAAGGACACGGCTGTGCACACTTACGACTTGCGGTTTGCCACGCCCGCAGCGAGCACTCCCAACTCGGTGGAAGTCGTCGGCCCCGGCCACTACCGGCAGACCGCGCCGGGCGGGGTGGGGCTGGACATCTTCGCGGCCGAACCCGCGAACGGGGTCGCAACCGTCGACCATTACGCCGCCACCAACTCCCTCTACGCCGCCAACTCGATTCGCCTGCAGAGCTCTTCGCCGCGCGGACTCTTCGTGAACCTGCTCTGGCCGACCTCGCAGGCGCTGGGCGTCGACGCGCCGAACGTCACCGTCGTCAGCGCCGGACCGCTTTCCGGGTTCCAGGTGAACGGCGACACGATTCTCTTCAACTCGGGTGCAGGCACGGCCCAAACGGGCGGCGGGGTAACCACCGACGCCGAGGTGCTCTTCGTCCGCGACACCGGCGCCGCGGTCGAGGCCCTGGTCGCGACCCAGGTGACGGACGTGACGGTGGGCGCGGTGCCCTACCTGCAGGCTTCGGAGCCGGTGAGCGCCGTTTCGCTGGAACTCAGCCAGAATCTGGTGTCTGGCGAAGTCGACCTCGGACGAGCCACGGACCTGGGGGTGCGGGTGAAGGGGACGGTCCTGTCAGTGACCTGGACCGGCGCCGGCAGCCCGTCGTTCTCACAGGCGAACGGGCTGGCGAACGTCACCGGCATCAGTGGGCGAGGAGTGCTGACGGTGGCCACCAGCGGCTAGACGCCGAATGGGCGGGACTCGCGATACCCTGTCGGCCGGGTTCGTCGAATGAGGCCCCAATTCCTCCTTGCCGTTTGAGGACCGCGCGACAGCAAGTCGGAAGCAGCTCAAGCTCGGCGAGCGGACCCCCGGCGGAGGCCTACGTTGTCAGCCCATACCCTTCTGGTAGCGACCCTCGGTTCGTGCAAACTCGAGTAGCGGGCTCGTCAACTCGACGCCCTGGCTCGACCGCCGCGACTTCAACGCGGCCACGACCTGCGTCGCGTACGCTGGCTTCAGTCGCTCGAGGTAGTACCGCAACGATCGACTCGGCTGGTCGTCCGCCAGCTTCGCTTCTACCAACTCGTGGACTTCGCGGTTGCGAAGCACCACGAAATCAACCTCACGTCCCTCCTTGTCGCGCAGATAGCGCAACTCCCACGCGAAGCCGTCGCGGTCCTGCAGAAACTGAATGCGCTTGAGCAAATGGGTCGCGACGAGGTTCTCAAATCGCGCCCCTTCGTCACCGAGCACATCTCCGTTGTCGAAGAAGTACACCCGCGGGGGCTTTTGAATCGCGCGCGGCAGACTGCGCGTGTACGGCCGCACGACGAAGACGGCGTACATCCGCTCGAGAACCTCGAGCCAATGGGTCAGGGTCTTCGGCGCCACCTGCAGGTCGAGGGCGATGTTCGACAGGACGACCGGACTGCCGACCCTTTCGCGCAGGGCCGACACGAACAGGGCAAGGGTTTGTAGATCGCGCACCGGCTCGAGGTCGCGCACGTCGTCTCTGAGCACCCGGTCCCACCGTTCTTGTCTCCAACGCCGCGCCTCGCGTTCGTCGCCGTCGAGGAAGGGCTCGGGGAAACCGCCCACCCGCATCAGCCTCTGGAACGCTTCCGCCGGCGTCATTCGAGGTGGCCGTTCGTCGAGCCCCATCGGGTGAAGGCGCCAATAGTGGTACCGGCCCAGCAGCGAGTCACCGCCCCGGCGGTAGACATCGAGGCGCGCGCTCCCCGTCACGAGAAAGCGGTGTCGGTGACCGGTGACGTCGTGCTGGCCCTTCAGCCAGTTCTTCCAGCGGGGGAACTTGTGCAACTCGTCCAAGACGACCAACCGGGCGTCGTCGCTCCAGGCCCGCTTCAAGATGGCCCGGCGGTGTTCGTCAAAGTCCCAATTGAAGTAGGCCGAGCTCTTGAACCGACCCATCAACGCCCGCGCCAGGGTCGTCTTGCCGCACTGTCGGGGGCCGCCGACGAAGACCATCTTCTTCTTCAGATCGGCGACGAGGTGCGGGGCGAGGTAGCGAGGCATGTCTGTTTGTACCTGAAGGTATAAACAGACTAGTCCAATTGTACCCATGGGTACAAACAGTCGAAGGTCGAGCGAGCCGCGCGCTTCACCTCGAGAGCGGCGCGGTGGTCGGGTCACGGCACCCGGTAGGTGAGCCAGGTGTCGACGTCGCCGCAGTGCTTGCCACGCACCACCACCAAGTAATCGCCGGCGGGAAGCGTCGGCACCGCGCCCTCGAAGCGGTCGCGCGAGCTCGAATACCGTCACCCGAGCGTGCGCCCTACGAGTTCGGCGGACCCGCGATGTGCGACACCGTGCCCAACTCTCCGCTCGCGTAGCCGAACAGGTACTCTCGTCCCGCGTCCGTCGGCCGGTCCTGCACGTTGGCCGTCGCGTATGCCGCCGCGAGCTGCGCCGAAAGGGCCCGGTCGCGGTTGATGGTGACGTCGGTGCCCGCCTCGGCCCACTTCTCGCCGACCTCCAGAATGTTCGAGCCGCTCATGCGCAAGCAGCCGTGCGACGCGGCGTGGCCGAGCTCGGGCTCTTCCTTCGGCGGAATACCGTGGATGTACTCGGAGTACTGACCGAACGAGAGCTTGAGGATTCCCATCGGGTTATCGATGCCGGGCGGAACAGGGGTGGAATTCTTCACCCACGAGCTGTTCGGCGGGTTCCACGGCTGGCGCGGCAGCACGTCCTGAATCTTGAAATGGTCGCCCCGGGTGGGGAACTCCGCGCGTCCCGGCGAGGTGAGGTACCGCGCCTGCACCTGGTCGTTCTTCCCGAGCACGTACAGCCGCGTCTTGGTCGGGTCGGAGATGTCCGCCACGATGCGGAAAGCGCCCTTCTTGCTTCCCGGCAGCGAAGCGTTCGCCTTGACCTTGGAGATCTGCGCGGCCGACGCCACGTCGAGCGCCTGGAGGGTGTTCGCATCGAGCACGCCGCTCTGCGCCAGGTTAGCGGAGGCTTGAAACGCCTTGATCGACGCCTCGGTGCCGCGTCCAAACGCGCCATCGATGCCCTTGCGGAGGCTGATGAACCCCAACGAGTACAGGGCGGTCTGCACCGTCTTCACCGAGTCACTCTTCGGAGCGCCCCGGGCGATGGGGCTTGCGCTTCCGGCTGCCAGCTTGCGCAGCGTCTCGTCATTCGCGAAGGCACGGCAGCCCAGGTTCGCCGAGGTGCCACTTCCGCCCGTGACGCCCGCTGTCCCACGCGCTCCACCGATTGGTCCAGGCATTCAGCCACTCCCCAGTGAAAGATGAATGGAAGACCCTGGAGATTACGAGGGCCCGGACATGAAAGCACGGGACTTGTCGTTCGGGCCGCTACCGGCCTCCCCGCCCGGGCCGGCGCCTACCGGGCTCGTACCGGTGGGGAACCGCGCCGTGCATGGGCACCCGGGGAACGGAGTGGCGCAGCAGCCGCTCGAAGTGGCGCGCGGGAGGCGACAAGTAGAAGCCGAGCCGGGGCAGGCCAGCGAAGTAGGTGCCCCGGAGCGCCAACTCGAGGCGGGGCACCGGCACCAGGAAGCTGGGGCTGAGCAACTGGTCGAACACCGCCGCGCCCACCGCGACCCAGACGCCGGGGGCTTCGTAGTAGGCCGCCGGCAACCCCGCCGGCCCCATCGGAGCCCAGGCGACG
Organism: Archangiaceae bacterium; assembly: GCA_023248915.1. Classification (GTDB taxonomy): domain Bacteria; phylum Myxococcota; class Myxococcia; order Myxococcales; family Myxococcaceae; genus JAHFDQ01. The sequence goes on from JAHFDQ010000135.1 coordinate 11,260, forward strand.
TACCCGCCGCTGTACCGCCAAGTGACCCAGGCCGGCGCCCACTCGTAGCCCGGAATCCACAACCAGCCGTACGCCGGGGTGAGCACCCAGCGGCCGTAGTGGAAGGTCGCCCATGCCCACGGTTCGTCGCTGGCGAAGGTCCAGCCTTCCTCGGTGAAGACCCAGCGCCCATTCGAGTACGGGCGCCACCCCCAACCAGCGCCTGTCGGGGACCAGGCGAGCCCCTGTTCGGGCGTGCGCAACCAGCGGCCGAAGGGCTCGAGCGCCGCCTGAAACGTCTCGAGCGTCGGCAGGACGGCGTCGGAAGGCGGGTCCCGGAGTGGACGCTGCTCGACCGGCGGCGGAGCGGGTTCCTCGCCGAGCGCGGCGGAGGCGACGCCGAGGCTCAAGCAGACGCGAAGGACAAGTGAGCGCACCATGGGAGCACCTCCTCGACCTGAACCTGGCCAGGCCGAGACAAAAGATGCGCGCGGCCGAACTCCGTGCAAGGGAAAATGCGCTCGCGCGCCCGCGCGATTCCGGGCAAGCCGCGGCGGGACTTGGCGGTAAGGTTCGAGG
>JAHFDQ010000516.1 GCA_023248915.1 Archangiaceae bacterium
CGCTGGCGCGCCCCAGAAGCCCAAGAGCGGCCCCAACGACACCATGCTGCGGCCCAGCGGCCCGGCGCAGCCCCCCCGGGCCGGGTCGGGCCCCAACGACACGGTGATGCGCCCGAGCGTGCCGGCGCCGACCCCGGGCGCGGCCCAAGACGGCTACTCGCCCGAGCAGGGCCACGTCGAGCTGGGCGACGCCAGCCAGGCGCCTCCCCCGGGCCGGGCGGGCGCCATGCTCGCGCCGGACCAGGTGGTCGCCGACCGGTACCGGGTCATCGCCAAGCTCGCCTCGGGCGGCATGGGCGAGGTCTACCGCGTCGACCACGTCGAGCTCGGCAAGCCCTTCGCGCTGAAGGTGATGCGCAAGGAAATGTCGAGCGACCCGGAGTTCGTCGAGCGCTTCAAGCGCGAGGCCATCACCGCGTCGCGAATCGGGCAGCAGAACATCGTCGACATCTCCGACTTCGGCCGCACCGACGCCGGGCTGTTCTACTTCGTGATGGAGTACCTGCAGGGCGAGACGGTGGCCGACCTGCTGAAGCGCGAGAAGGTGCTGACGCTGGGCCGCGCGATGCCCATCATCATCCAGATTTGCCGGGCGCTCTCGGCCGCGCACAAGCAGGGCATCGTCCACCGGGACATGAAGCCCGAGAACGTGATGCTGCTGCAGCGGCCCGAGCAGCCCGACCTGGTGAAGGTGCTCGACTTCGGCGTGGCCAAGGTCGCCGCCGGCCAGGGCAGCGGCGGGCAGACGGCGCTCGGCATCGTCCTCGGCACGCCGCAGTACATGGCGCCCGAACAGGCCGCGGGCATGCCGGTCGACGCCCGCAGCGACATCTACTCGCTCGGCCTCATCATCTACGAGCTCATCTCCGGCCGAACCGTGTTCGAGGAAGCCACGCCTTCGCTCTTGATGGTGGCGCACATCAACCGCGAACCGCCGCCGATGACGCCGGGCCCCATCACCAATCCGCTGCCGCCGGGGCTCGAGCCCCTGGTGATGCGCATGTTGGCCAAGCGCCCCGAAGACCGGCCGCAGACGATGGACGAGGTCGCCATCGGCCTCGAGGTGTGCGCGCCCGAGTTCCTCCGGCGCACGTCCGGCGCCTGGGTGAGCGGCCGTCCGGCGAGCGGAGCGTCGGTGGCGATGCAGGCCGCGCGGCTTTCGGGTTCGGCCGGAGCGGTGGCCCCCGGCGCGGCCCCTGGTTCAGGTCCGGCCAGCGCCGCCCAGGCAGGCTCGGGTCCGGTCGCGGCCCCAGCCAAGAGCAAGGCGCCCCTGTTCGCGGTGGCGGGAGTGGTCGGCGTCGCGGTCATCGGAGCGGCCGGCTTCCTAGCGCTCCGGGCCCCTGCGCCGGCGGTGGCCGCCCCTCCTCCAGTGGCCGTCGCTCAGCCGACGGTGCCGGTGCCTCCTGTCCCGGCCATAACGACTCCGGTGCCCCCCCCGACTCCCGTCAAGGCCGAGCTGGTGAAGCTGAGCGTCAAGGCCAAGCCCGACCGGGTCGAGGTCTACAACGGCGAGATTCTGCTCGGCACCACTCCGTCCGACATCCAGTGGGAAAAGGGCAAGACGGGCCAGCTCAGGTTCGTCGCAGAGGGGTACCTGCCCGAGACCCGCACGGTGCAGCCGAACGGGGACACCTCGCTCGAGATTTCGCTGAAGCCGAAGGCGGCCGCGAGGCCCACGACTGGAAAGAAGCCGGCGCGGCCCGAGAGTCCGGGCGGCAGTCCGGACGAAGACCTGAAAGACGCCCCGTACTGAGCAACCTCGCGGGGGGAAGGAGCGTTTCGTGTACAAGGCTCTGGTGATGACTTGCCTGGTCGCGGCGTCGAGCGGCCTGGCTCAGCCCATCGTTTTCGCTCCGCGGTTGCCGGGGCTGGTGGTCGCCGCGGCGTCGACGGCCGCCGACGCCGATGAGGCCAAGAAGTTCTTCCAGTGGGCGCAAAAACTGTACAAGGCCGGCAGCTTCAAAGAGGCGATCGCCAAGTTCGAAGAGGCGTACCGGCTCAAGCCGCACCCGGTCATCTATTACAACATCGGCCGCTGCTACGAGCAGCTGGGCGAATTGCCCAAAGCGCTGCGCAACTACCGCGACTACCTGCGCCTGATGCCGCAGGCCGTCGACCGCGAGTCGGTGACCGACGCCATCGCCAACCTGGAGCGCCGCCTGAAGGAGAAGGGCGTGCAGCAGATGATGGTGTTCGCCGAGCCCGAGGGAGCGCGCGTCGCCATCGACGGCCGCGAGATTGGGGGGGCTCCCATCACCGTCGAGCTCACCGGAGGAGACCACCAGCTCGTGGTGACCGCGAAGGGTTTCCAGAAGGTCGAGCGCTCGTTCGTCATGAGCTCGACCAAGTCGATGGAGCTGACCATCGTGTTGAAGCCCGAAGGGACGGCTCCGGCGAAGCCGGCCGAGGTCGCCGCGGCGCCGGCTCCGACACCGGCAGCGACGCCGGCGATTCCCCCGAAAGAGAAGCCCGCGCCAGCGGAAGTGGCTTCCAAGCCGCCGGCTGACACCACCACCAAGACCCGGACGGTGACGGCCAGCACGGCGCCCCTCAGCGCGACCTCGCCCACCGAGGCGGTCGCGCCGGCGCCCGCCCCCAGGAAGGCGGGGCGGCTGTGGACGTTCGTCGCGGGCGGAGTCGCGGTCGCCGGAGCCGGGGCGGGGGCGGTGTTGGGGCTCCAGTCGAGCGGCACCATCGACAAGATGTGGAACAACCCTGGCCGCACGAAGGCAGAGGCTGACGCGGCCGTTTCCCAGGCCGCCGGCATGGCGACGGGCGCAAATGTCGCCTACGGCTGCGCGGGCGTGGCGGCGGTGGCGGCGGTGGTGCTGTTCTTCGTCGAGGGCAAGGCGCCGGCGCCGACCGCGGCGCTGAGTGGCGGCGGCACGCCGGCCGCGGCCCTCACGTTCTGAACGGAACGCGTCTCAGTTGATGCCCGGGGGCACGCCGGTTCCGGCGTCGGGCGTGAAGGGCTGGCCGCCCTCGACCAGCGAGGTGTCGGGGCAGCCGTACACGATGGACACCTTGGCGCTCGGGTCTTGCGAGACGGTGTCGCAGGTCGGGCCGTAGAGCGTCACCCGGTTGGTGTCGACGCTGTAGTCCCAGCCGTTGGCCTTCGACGCGTCGCGGGTCGCCTGCTGGCCGTTGACGAAGACGAACACCTTGCTCGGGTCGGGCGGCGCCTGCGCCAGCTTGTAGTCGCAGCCGATGGCGCCCGCGGCGATGGAAGCCATGGCGGCGTCGAGGCTCGCCGGGTCGTCCGCCTGGTAGTACGCCTGAGCGCCCGCGCGCGCGGTGCCGCCGGCGGTGGCCATGTCAGACAACATGGTCGCGTCGACTTCCGACCCGAACCCCACGACGAAGGTCTTGATGCCCTTCGTGAACATGTCCTGAACCACCGAGACCGGATCGCCGTTGCAGTTTTCCTTGCCGTCGGTGACCAGCAGCACGAAGTTGCTGCGGGTCGGGTCGACCAGCTCGGGGGCGGCGTCGGCGGCGGCCAGCGAGGCCCCGATGGGCGTGCCGCTGCCGGCGGCCTTCACGGGCAGCGTCGAGGCGATGGTGGGGGCGGTGTCGGGGCCCACGGGCACGGCAATCGAGCCGGCCTGGCACTTCGTCGAGCTGATGGCAGGGAAGAGCTCGAGCCCGAAGCGCACCGCCTGGCCGTTCGTCGCCGTCACCGACTTCACCGCGCTCGAGGCGGCGGTCCACTTGGCGGTTCCGGACACCTGGTCCATCATCGACCCGGACTGGTCGAGCACGATGAGCATGTTGGCCTCGACTCGGCTGGCCTGGAAGAGCTCGCCGCCGCAGCTCGGGCCGGTGGCGCCGTCGCCCGAGCAGTGGCCGGCCGCATCGCACGTCTGTCCCGTCGCGCAGCCCGCGGTGAGGCAGCTCGTCACGCAGGCGCCGGCGCCGGTGCACACCTGACCCTGGCCGCAGTCTCCGTCGGCGGTGCAGGCGCCTTGGGCAACGCAGCCTCCGGTCGAAGAGCAGCGCTCGGTGGGCAGGCACTGCGAGTCGTTCGCGCAGCGCGGAGCGCACACATTCGTCGGCAGGCACACCTGCGCTGCCGGGCACTCACTCGAGTCCTTGCACGGGGTTTCGGTTCCGCCGCAACCGGACAGCCCCAAGACCAGCGCCAGCAATTCGCACGGTATGAAGAATCTCGAGTTCATGGGGCGCGCTCCCTTTTGGGGGTCGGGCGCACCACTGCAACGGGCGAGCCCCGCGCATTGCGCCTTGATTCCGGGCACCTGCGCACAGAGGCGCTGACCGATTCCCAGGCAGATCACCGCGCCGGCGCACCCCAGGAGGAGCGTGCGTGTCCGGTGAGTGAAGGTGCGACCCGCCGGCGAAATCAGCGCCCGGCC
>JAHFDQ010000517.1 GCA_023248915.1 Archangiaceae bacterium
TCGAAGAGCTCGAGGCGGTCGGCAGGCTGCTCGGCCACGGCGGCGTGGTCGCCTTCGACGAGGGCACCGACATGGGCGAGTTGGCCCTGCACCTGTTCGAGTTCGGCGACGCCGAGAGCTGCGGCAAGTGCTTCCCTTGCCGGCTGGGCATGCGACGCGGGCTCGAGCTGGTGAAGGCCCTGCGCGCCGGGCGACCGGGCCCGGCCGACCCCGAGGGGCTGTTGGCCGAACTGTGCGAGACGATGCGGCTGGGCTCGCTCTGCGGCCACGGCGGGGGCCTGCCGTTGGCCATCGCGTCGATTCAGAAGCACTTCCGGGCCGAGCTGTTGGCGCCGCGCAGGCCGGGGGTGCGCCCGTGAGCGCGGTGAAGCTGGTGCTCGACGGCCGCGAGGTGTCGGCCCGGACGGGCGAAACCGTCCTCGACGTCGCCCGGCGCGAGGGCGTCTACATTCCGACGCTGTGCTTCGACGAGCGGCTGGCGCCGTTCGGGGCCTGCAGGGTCTGCCTGGTGGGCGTGGCGGGCGCGCGGGGCCCGGTGGCTTCCTGCACCACGCCGGTGCGGGAAGGCCTGGTCGTCGACACCCGCGACCCGGTCGCCCGGAAGGTGGCCCGGAGCGTGGTCGAACTGGTGCTCTCGGACTACCCACCCGAGGCGTTCTGCAGAGAAGGCGACCGCAACGAGCTGCGCCAGGTGGCCCGGCACTTCGGGCTGACCGCGTCGCGCTACGGGGGCGAGCGCCATGTTCCGCCGCGCGACGACCGGCACCCGTACCTGAAGCTGAACCTGTCCGAGTGCATCGCCTGCGCCCGGTGCGCTAGGGCCTGCGATGAGGTGCAGGGGACCTTCGCGCTCTCGATGGCTGGCCGCGGATTCTCCACCCGGGTGATCGCCGGGCTGGGCGGCGCGGTCGACGAGAGCGCCTGCGTCTCTTGCGGCGCCTGCGTCAGCTCCTGCCCGACCGGCGCCATCGACGAAGCGGCCTTCGTCGCCACCGAGCAGGTCGACCGCACGGTGAGCACCACCTGCGGCTACTGCGGAGTCGGCTGCCGGCTCGAGGTGCAGGTGCGCGGCGCGCGCATCGCGAGCATCGACCCCGCCCTCGACGGCCCCGCCAATCGGGGCCACACCTGCGTCAAGGGGCGCTTCGCTCACGCGTTCGTCCGGTCGTCCGAGCGGCTGACGAAGCCGCTCCTTCGGGAGAACGGTCGGCTGCGCGAGGCCTCGTGGGACGAAGCGCTGTCATTCATCGGTCGGCGCCTCTCCGAAATCCGCGCCCAGCACGGCCCCGACGCGGTCGCCGGCATCTCGTCGTCGCGCGCGACCAACGAAGAGAACTACGCGATGCAGAAGCTGATGCGGGCCGTGGTGGGCACGCACAACGTGGACAACTGCTCGCGGGTCTGCCACTCGCCCAGCGCCGCGGGGCTGTTGAGATCTCTGGGGCAGTCGGGCGGCACCGGCGGCTTCGACGCCATCGAGCAGGCCCGGGTCCTCTTCGTGACGGGCGCCAACCCGACCGAGGCGCACCCGGTGGTGGGCGCCCGGCTGAAGCAGGCGGCGCTGAAGGGCGCGAAGCTGATCGTCGTCGACCCGCGGCGCATCGAGCTGGCCGATCACGCCGAGCACTTCCTCCAGCTCAGGCCAGGCTCGAATGTGGCGGTGTTCAGCGCGATGGCCCACGCCATCGTCTCGGAAGGGCTGTCGAACCGGGCCTTCCTCGACGCGCGCGCGGAAGGCGTCGAGGCGTACCTGGCCTTCATCGAAGCCTGCACCCCCGAGTGGGCCGAGGGGCTGTCGGGCGTGCCGGCGGCGGCGATTCGCGAGGTCGCCCGGCTGTACGCCACCGGGGGCCCGGCGGGCATCTACTACGGCCTGGGCGTCACCGAGCACTCGCACGGCACCGACGGCGTGCTCTCGCTGGTCAACCTGGCGCTCCTGACGGGCAACCTGGGCCGCGATGACGCGGGGGTTTTCCCCCTGCGCGGCCAGAACAACGTGCAGGGCGCCAGCGACTCGGGCGCGTTGCCCAACACCTTCCCGATGTACCACCCGGTGTCCGACGCAGAGGAACGCGGGCGGTACGAGCGCGCCTGGAAGGTGAAGCTGGGGTCAAAGCCGGGCCTCACCATTCCGAGGATGTTCGACGCGGCCCTTCGCGGCGACCTGAAGGCCCTCTACGTCTTCGGCGAGGACATCGCCCAGACCGACCCGAACTCGACGCACGTGGTGCGCGCCCTGGGCTCGCTCGAGCTGCTCGTGTGCCAGGACCTCTTCCTGACCGAGACGGCGCGGCACGCCCACGTGGTGCTGCCCGGGGCCAGCTTCCTCGAGAAGACCGGCACCTTCACCAACGCCGAGCGGCGAATCCAGCGCGTCGAGCAGGCGGTGCTCCCGCCCGGCGAGGCGAAGAGCGACCTCGAGATACTGGTGGCCGTAGCCAAGTCGGTGGGCGGCGATCTCGGCTTTGAGACGACCGACGCGGTGATGGCCGAGATGGCGGCGCTGGTGCCCGAGCTGGCCGGGCTGACGGTGGCGGCGCTCGGGCGCACGGGCTTGCAGTGGCCGGTGCCAGCGCCGGGCCACCCCGGCACGCCGGTGTTGTACCGCGAGAAGTTCGCCACCCCGACCGGTCGCGCGCGCCTGACGCCCGTGCCGTGGAAGCCGCCGGGCGAGGCCGCGGACGACGACTTTCCGCTGGTGCTCGTCACCGGCCGGCAGCTCGCCCACTACAACGCGGGCACCATGACGCGCCGCACCGGCAACCTGGACCTTCACCCGGGCGACATGCTCGAGGTCCATCCCGAGGACGCCGCGCGGCGCGGGCTGGCCGACGGCGACGAGGCCGAGGTCGCCAGCCGGAGGGGCACCCTGCGCGCCTTCGTTCACCTGTCGACGCGGGTTGCCCCGGGAAACGTGTTTCTTTCGTTTCACTTCCCTGAAGTGTTGGCCAACCTGCTGACCAGCGCGCATTCCGACGAAGTCACCCAGTGCCCGGAGTACAAGGTGACGGCCGTCCGTGTTCGAAAGGTGGCGGAAGGCGCTGGCCGCGCGCCGCGCTGGGTCGCCGGAATACACCCCGGGGCTTGAGCGCCCGCTCGGGCGGTTGGACTCTACCTTGCAGCCGAGGTCGGCCGGAGGCGCTCGATGCAGCTTTGGCGCATGCTGGGGCGGTTCGCCGTGATCGGTTCTATGGTGGTGATCTCGGTCGGCGTGCGCCTCGCGACGCAAGACGCCATGGCTCGAGAGCGTCCACGAGCCCGAAACTTCGGGCTGGGCGGCGTTCAGCAAGTCCGATTCGAGACGCGGCTGGCGTCCCCCGGTTGCGCGGCGTGTCACGCACCGAGCAACCAAAGCGGCTCGTAGTGCCGGACGCAGGTTTTGCGCGGCCCGGGGCCGCCGAAGTATCGGCCGGCGCACGGGGTCGAATGGGGCCGGGAGACGCGGGGCAGGGCGTGCCGGCGCCCGAAGTGCTTTAGGCGCCGCGGCTCGCGGTATGGTCGCGGCCCCGCACGGAGTGGCCGCGCGGCGAACCAGGGGCGCGGCCCCGAGAAGGCGGAAGCGACATGACTCCCGAGGCGCTGCGCGCGCTGTTCCCCGCGCTGCGGGCCCAGGCCTACCTGAACGCCGCGGCCTCGTCTCCGCTCGCCACGCCAGTGGTCGAGGCGGCCGTCGCCCAGTTGCGTGACGCCGAGGCGCACGGAGACGCCCACTTCCTCCGCTGGCTGGCCTTCAAGGAAGAGCTGCGCGGCCGGCTGGCCCGCTTCCTCGGCGCGGCGCCGCGGCAGTTGGCGTTCACGCCTTCGACGTCGATGAGCTTCTGCGCGGTCGCCGAGCTGTTGTGGCGGCGGGGAGTGCGCGAGGTGCTCACCTTCGAGGGCGAGTTCCCTTCCACGACGGTGCCGCTGCTCCGGCGAGGCCTCGCCCTGCGGGTGGTGAAGCCGCGCGCGGACGGCAGCTACCCGCTGGACGACGTCGAGCGCGCGCTCGCGCCGGGCGTAGGGGCGGTGGCGGTGTCGGTGGTCCAGTACGCGTCGGGGTTCCTCACCGACGCGGAAGGGCTTTCCGCGCTATGCCGGGCTCGGGGGTTGCCGCTGGCGTTGAACGGGGCCCAGGCGGTCGGGCAGGTGCCGGTCGACGTCGGCGCAGTCGGCGCGGACTTCCTGTGCGCCACCAGCCACAAGTGGCTGATGGGCGGCCACGGCACCGGGCTCTTGTACGTAAAGGCGGGCTGGCTGGAAGAGCTCGGGCTGCCCTGGGCCGGCTGGTTTTCTCCGCCCGACGAGCTGAGGTGGCAGACCTTCCCCGGGTCGGCGACGGCGCCGGCGGAAGGGGGCTTCACCGCGAGTGGGGTGACGACTCGGCGAG
>JAHFDQ010000518.1 GCA_023248915.1 Archangiaceae bacterium
GGCCGCCGACACCTCGATGCCGGCTTCCTCGAGCACCTCGGTCGCGGCGCGCGCGCGCACGCCCTCGAGCCCGCGATCTTCCGGTTCGAGCAGCCCGGCGACGATCTCTTCCATCGTCGGGCGGGCCGGCGCCTCGGCCACGGCCGGGCTCAACCCCTTCCGGAAGTAGGCCGCCGGGCGGAGGTTTTGCCGGGTCAGCGCCTCGAGGCCGGCTGGGCCCCGCCGGTAGACGAGCACCGCCACCGCGTCGAGCCGAGGACGGTCGACGACGTCCACGCGGTACACACTCGACTGCGAGCCGTCGGCGCGCCGGTTTCGGCACCGCAGGCGGCGAATGCGCAGAAAACCCTCGTCGCAGCGCGCGGACGAAGAGAAGTCCTCGACGACTTCGATGTCGGTGACGCGGGTGACGGCCATCGCGGCAACTTACCGCGCCGGCGCGGGAATCGCGCCTTGAACGCGCGGGGGCGATCCCTTAGCTTGCGCGTCTCCTGGCCGACCGTTCCCTGCCCTCTGGGACAATTCTTCTTCTCGTGACTCGCCCGTCCCTCCGCACCTTCTTCCCGGCCGCGCTGCTGCCCTTCGCCCTCGCCGCGGGTTCTTGCCTGCCGCTGCTGGACGGCCAGCCGACCGACCTCTCCGGCCAGCAGGTGCGGCTGACCCTCCTGCACACGTCCGACATCCACTCTCGGCTGATTCCCTTCGACTTCGCCCCACTCAAGACCGACGTCGACCTGGGGCTGATTCCCGAGGCGGGGCCCTTCGGCGGAGCCACCCGCCTGGCCGCGCTGTTGAAGCGCGAACGGGCCAAGGCGGGCCGGGTGCTGCACCTCGACTCGGGCGACTGCTTCCAGGGAGCCCCCATCTTCAACCTCAACCTGGGCGAGGTCGAGTTCAAGTACCTGTCGAAGCTGCGCCTCGACGCCGCGGTCGTCGGCAACCACGAGTTCGACGCCGGCGCGCTCAACTTCGCCAAGCAGGCGCGCGACCACGCGTCCTTCCCGTTGCTCGCCGCCAACTACTTCTGGGACGACTGGCGCCAGCCCGACAGCAACCAACTCGGCCGGTACACCGCGCCTTACACCCTCCGCGTCATCGACGGAGTCCGGGTGGGCATCATCGGCATGGCGAACATTTCGTCGCTGAACTCGATCGTCGAGGGCGGCAACTCGATGCAGGTGACGCCGCTCGAGCAGAACGAAGCGGCGCGCGGCTACGTCGAGCTGCTCCGGCCGGTGACCGACCTCATCGTCATCGTCAGCCACCTGGGGCTGTCCGAGGACCAGGACCTGATCCGCGGCTACGAGGCCTACTACGAGTACGGCCGGGTGAAGTACTTCCTCGAGCAGCGCCCGAACGACCGCTGGGAACCTCAAGAATGGTTCGGCCCCGTCGGGGACGAGCACTCGGTGGTGCGGGTTCACATTCCCGGCGTGTCGGGCATCGACGTGGTGATGGGGGGCCACCTGCACGTGGTGCTGAACCCACCCCAGCTCTTGACCGACCCTTCCGGCCGCAAGGTGGTGCTCGCCCACTCGGGCGCCTTCGCCAAGTACCTGGGCAGGCTCGACCTGGTGCTACAGATGCCCGCGGGAGGCAGCAACGCCGAAGGGGCAGAGGTGTTGTCCCACGAGTACCGCGTCTTCCCCGACGACGCGCTGTGGTGCGACGACGCGATGCACCAGTACTACAAGTCGAGGTTCTGGAACCTGGGCGACTTCGCGAAGGACCCGAAGGTCCAGGCGGCCGTCGTCGCCTGCACCGCCCAAGAAGACCTCGAGACCACGCAATTGTTGCAGCCCTACATCCTGGGCATGGACTTCGGGCTGCAGCTCTCGTCCATCTTCTCATACGCCCCGCGGGACATCGCCCGGCGCAACAGCTCGTCGGGCGGCGATTCCCCGCTCGGCAACCTCTGCGCCGACTCGATGCGCAAGCGGCGCCGCGTCGAGGCCGAGGTGGCGCTGACCAACACCCTCGGCATCCGCGACAACTTGTACGCCGGCCCCATCACCCAGGAATCGATGTTCAACGTGTTCCCGTTCGAGAACACCATCAACGTCATGTACCTGTCCGGCATCGAGATGCAGGAGATGTTCGACTTCGTCGCCGAACGGTCGGCCGGGCGCGGCTGCCAGAGCCAGGCGCAGATCTCGGGCGCCCGCTTCGTCATGGACTGCGCCCAGGTTCAGTTGAACGACCTGCGCGTGTCCTGCGACCCGGCGAAGACCGGCGACGCCGCGGCCGAGGAGTGCCACGGCGTCGACGGCGACCGCGACCCCGCACGCGCCCCCTGGCAGTGCGTCGACGACGTCCAGACCGGCGGCCGGTGCTGGGCGCACCCCGGCATCCAAGCCCAGATCAACGGCAAGCCGCTCGACCGGAACGGCACCTACCGCATCGCCGTCAACGACTACATCGCCAAGGGCGGGTCGGGCTTCTCCGTGCTGAAGCGCAACACCACCCGCATCGAGACCGGCATCTCGCTGCGCGACTCGCTGATCGGCTACATGGAAGGCTTCTGCAACTGCGACGAGCTGCTCGCCGGCAAGACGGACGGCGACGGGAACGTCATCGGGAACAAAGGCCAGTTGTGCGGCAACCTGGTGGACCACCGCTGGACGGTGGACGACCAGGCCAAGGCCTTCTGCGAGAGCGCCCACGCCTTCAAGGTGCAGCTCGAAGAACCGAACGGGGCCTGCACCTGCCGGCAGGTGCTTCGGGGCGACGCCGCGGCCTGCTCGGTGCCCGAGGTGACTGGCGACCTGAAGGCGGCCTGCGTGGCGCTCTTGCCGCCCGGCCCTTCGGTGGGGCGCTGCTCCTGTCGCGACGCGCTGTCCGGCAACGTCATCTGCGGCCACGTCACCCAGGAATTGCGCACCTTCTGCGAGAACCCGTCGTCGATGCCGGTGTCCATCGGCGTCGAAGACGGGCGCATCGGGCGGAGGGTCAAATGACGCGCGTCGGACTTTCCGCGGTCGTGGCCGCGGCGCTGGTCGCCTCCGGCGCCGGGTGCGTCAAGGTGGAACAGCCCGCCCGCCAGGGGTTGGCCTCGTTCGACGTCAAGGTGGTGGGCGTCTACGCGCCGGGCACCACCACGACCGTGGACGTCGTCACCGCCTGCGCCAAGAAGTACGGCGGCCAGGCCGCGGTGCCGGCCGACCAGCGCGGCACTCGGCCCTGCCCCTACGCCATGCCGCGCGGCGAGGTGGACGTCCAGCTCTCGGCCACCGCGCTCGACGTGAACGCCTCGCCCCTCACCGACTTCTTCGGCCCGGTCTCTTTCCGCGCCGTGCCCGGCGACCTGACCGGCGGCTATCTGCAGCGCTGGGCGCAGGCCCACCAGGGCAAGGCCGAGCTGGCGCAGCTCAAGGTCGCGCACCTGTACGGCCCGGTGAGGTTCTGGGCCGAGGACGCTCCGCCGCAGCCCATCTTCGACGGGGGCGCGCAGATCATCGACACCCAGCAGCTGCCGGTCGAACCCGACCCGCGCAGCTACGCCAGCGGGCTGTCGCCGACCCTCTACTTCGAAGACCCGACCTTGGCCCGGGTGCAGATTCCTGACGGCTGGGACAACCGGTCGTCGCCACTGGTCGGGCAGTTCCTCACCATCGGGAAAGATCCGCAGAGCGGCGAGACGCTCACCCAGAGCTGCGCCGACGACCCGGACCTCGACGGTCAGCCGGCCGCCATGGTGGTCACCGGCCTCGACCCGTCCGGCTACTTCATCACCGACGTCACCGCCTGCAGGCTGAAGGAAGTGACGAAGGACGCGGCCGGGACCACCCAGGTCAGCGTTCCCGAGCCCGACGGGTTCCTGCCGGGAACCTTCGGCGCGTTGTTCGTCTACAACTACTCGTTCCCCGACGGGCTGAACCAGGGCGACCTGCTCTTCACCGTCTCGGGCTCGGTGCAGGAATTCACCTCGACGACGCAGCTCACCTTCCCGGCCTGGTCGATCGCCGAGAAGGTGCGCGAGAAGTCCCCCGACCAATGGGACAAGTGGCTGAAGTACGCGCGCCCCTACGACATCTCGCTGCGCACCTGCGGCCTCGACGACGTCCGGGCCCCGTTCGTCACCGACGTGACCTGCGGCCAGAACAAGAGAAACCTGAAGCTCGAGAGCCTCGAGTCCGCGCTGGTGCGGGTGCGGGGCGTGCGCTTCCCGCAGGCGTTCACCAACTGCGACTTCAACGCCGACACCGCGGTGCCGTTCTTCTGCGAGAGCAAGCTGATCGCGGACGGCTGCCCGGCCGCCTGCGACGACCCCACCCCGTACTGCAGCCCGGCGCTCAAACAGTGCGTTCCGGACGCCTGGGGCTGGCGCGACTGTAATTTCGGCGGCGAGACCGAACCGGCCAACGA
>JAHFDQ010000519.1 GCA_023248915.1 Archangiaceae bacterium
GACGTTGCCAATCATCACGGCGTTGCTGTCGGGAATCGCGGTCTCTGCCTCGTCCACCAGCCCTACCTCGCCGTCCTCTGAGTCGGCGATGAAGTTGTAGAGCAGGGCGGTGAAGTGGCCGCGGCTCTTGACGTTCTGGCCGAAGAGCGAGTCGTGGATGTAGGAAAACTGCACCGTCGTGCCCTGCCCGCCCAGGTAGAGGTTGTGGCTGTAGCCCGAGTAGCTCGCGGTGCCGTTTTCGTAGACTTCGCTGGCGTCGACGAGCAGGTGGTCGGCGCCGTCGGACATGATGCCCATGTCGCAGTCGTGAATCTTCAGGCCGCGCAGCACCACCCCGTCGGCGGCGGCCCCGGTGACGCGCACGCCCGCGCCGTTGTCGCCGTTCCGGGCGTTCACCAGCTCGAAGTTCTCGAGCACCACGTGCGCGCCCTCGACCTGGAAGACGGCGCGGGGGTTGGGCAGCGAGCCGTCGACCGTCAGCCCTGTCGCGTCGAAGAGCGGGGGAGGCGACCCGAGCCCGCGGATGGTGATGGGCGCGGCCGCCGTGCCCGACGCGGTCCAGCGCCGCACCTCGGGGTAGGTGCCCGCGCTCACCTCGACCAGGTCTCCCGGCGCCAGCGAGGGCAGCGCCGAGAGCGTGGCGTAGGTCTTCCCCGTCCCCACCGAGTAGGTGGCGCCAAGGGCGCTGGTCGCGACTGCCGCGAGGCAGAGGGTGACTGCCGGACACCGCGCAGTCACACCCGCGGCTCGAAGTCAGGGCGCGGCATGAGAGATGCCCCACCCGCCCCCGAACCAGACATCGCCCGAGTCCGTCACGGTGATGTCGGAGACGTAGCCGCTGGACAGGCCCTGCGCATAGCCGAACTGGGACCAGGTCGTTCCGGAAAGCCGGGAGGCGCTCGAGTAGTAGTAGGTGCCGGGGGCAATCCAGACGTCGGCGCCGTTGAAGTAGAAGTGGCTCGCCGCCTCGAAGGCCAAGCCGTCTCCGGCGCCGGGCGCCGACTCGGTGTTCTGGCGGGTGAACTGAGTCCAGGTAGTTCCATTCAGCCGCGCGAGCGCCGTGGCGTCGCACGACACCCACACCTGCGACGCGGACGCGGCGCCTACCGCCGTCGGGTTGTCGCAGGGCAGACCGTCGCGCGCCCCAAGGGCAGATTCAGTGCTCGCGACCGTGTATCGGGTCCAAGTCGAACCGGCCAGCTTGTAGAACCCGTTGGAAGAACTGACGAACACGACGCCCCCGCTGGCGCCCACGCCGCGGGCATTGGCCAGGCCGTCCGGTTCGAGGACGGTGTAGGCTTCGCCCAGCCCTGGAGGGCCGTAGTTGATGGGACTGTTGAGCTGAAGCGTCGTCGCGGAGTTCGAGCTCATGTTGTACAGCCCACCCGAGGTCGCCAGCGCCTTGCCCGCCAACGCGTTGGTTGCGAAAGAGGCCGAGGAGTCGGTGAGCTGGTACGTCTGATAGCTGCTCACGGTGCCGGACGCGAAGACCGAGGCAGTGCCTCGCTGGCTGAAGTGAGACCAGTTCGCACCGTCGAAGCGCGTCAGGCCGTCGGCCTGGGCCACCTCGAAGCCGGCGCCGTTACGGGCCAGACCGGCCACCTGTGCGCGCGAAAGCCCCGTCTGCAGGAAGGCCGGCTCGCCGGAAGGGGAAGCGTCGGCCAACAGGCCGGCCGACCCAGAGCTCTGCCGAATGACCCGAATCGCGGTCGCGGTGTTGCCGCGAATCGACATCGTGGTCCCGCGCAGGCGAATCGTCTTGCCGGCGAGGGCGCCCGGCGTGAGCGTCGTCGCCGAGACGAGCTGGGCCGGTTCGAGCAGGTATCGGCATGGCTGGCCGGAGGACAGGACGCCCGAGCCGTAGATAGTCGCTGTGTTCACCGTGTTCGCGACGACGGGGAAGACGTACCAGGTCGAACCCGCCAGGACTCTCAGGTACGCCCCGACGTGCTCGCCAGGAACCCAGCTGGCGGCCTGGTCTACGTACGCGCTGAACGAACCGGACGAGCCCAGGAAGGTCGCGACGCCTCCCGTCACGGGCGCCGGGGTCACCGACAGGGTGGTGCCGGTGTCGATCGGCGACAGGGAAGTGGCCGCCCCCGCGGCGGTCAGCCGCCACAGGTTCGTCTGCGAGCCCCCCCCTTCGCGCGAGTAGGCGACGGCTTCCCCGCCGCCCAGTGCAACCACCAGGCCCTGCGGGACCATGCCCAGCACCGAGTAGTAGGTCGCAGGTTGGGCCTGGTACCAGGCGTAGAGGTTCGAGGTCGTGGCGGTGAGCGTCGTCGCGGTGTTCGCGGTCACCTCGAACTCCGCCCCGTTCATGCTCAGTACGCGGCCCGTCAAGCTGTTCGGGGTGAAGGTGCCGCCGGTCATCGTCACCTGAAACACCAGTCCCCCGGTGAAGGTGAGCCACTGAATGGAATCGACGCCGGTTCCCAGCATCGTCTGAACCAGGTTGTAAGGCACCGACGCGGTGAGAGAGGTGCCGGGCTGCGAGTCGACGAGAAGGTCGAGGACGTTGGTGGACCGCCCGGTGTGGAGCGTCACGAACCGGTTGGTCAGCGAGTTGGCCGCAAGAGTGAGATTCGTGTCGAGGGTGATCGGCACCATACCGTCCGAGTTGACCGCGACGAAACGGGTGCCCGCGGTCGTCACCGCCGGGTCATTCACCAGCGAGTAGACCTGAATCTCGGCCTGTATCTGGGTCGCCGTGTTGGACGTGACGGGCCGGGTCTGCGAGTACCCGGTGAGGAACTGCAGCGTCTTGCCCACCAGCGCATTGGTTCCGAAGCTCGCGCTCGAGTCGGTGAACGCGAGCGGTACCTGGTCGGTGGCGACGGTCGCGGCCCCGAGCCCGCCAAGCCCGGAGAGCAGGTTGTCGAAATTGTTGGAACAGACCAGAACGGTCAGGTCAGTCGCGGTGTTCGTCACGACTTCGTTCCAGAGGGAACTGTTCAGGTAGACCCGCGAGTAGGCCGAGGGGACCAAGGTAGCGCCGGCCAAGGTCACCTTGGCGACTATCTCGGAGGACGAGCCGCAAGCTCCCCCCGAGGCGAACTTGGGCCGCGCCAGGGCGTAGGTGGAACCTGGCGGCAGGGAGGTGATCGTCCCCGTGCTCGGCAGCAACAGGTCGAGCGTCGTCGCGGTGTTGGCGAGGACGGTGCCGATTTCGTTTCCCGATGAATTGACTACGCGGAAATCGGCCAGGGTTCCGGGTGAATAGGCGGCAGACGAATCGGAGAGCGTCGCTCGAAACCCCTGAGCTGCGCCAAGGACGAGGACCTGGCCCGGGATGACCGAGTCCCACTCGGAGAGAAGGCCGGTCGTGTAGATGGGCAGCTCGACCGTGAGCGAAGCGGCCTCATTGCGGATGACCTTCACGGGTGGCTGGGGGACTCCCAGAAGCGCCACGGTTCGGCCGATGAGCGAGTCCTGCGTCCAACCTGGGGCCCCTGTCACCGCCACGTCGGCCCGCACGGTGTTGCTGTACAACCGGCCCACCGCGTAGCGGTTCGCCGTCGTGAACGAGGGCGGTAGGTCTCGAAGCTGGTGCGCGTAGCTCGAGCTCCTGAAGGTCACGGTCGAGGCGGTGTTCGACACGACCGTGCCCAGGTTCGACGCGGACAGGTTGGACACCCCACCGGTGAGACTGTAGAGGGCGAGGTTGGCGTAGGCATTCGGCGTGAGGCCCCCGCTGCCGTCGGTGAGCGTGAAGGCGACGCCAGTCGAAGTGCTCGGCGTCAGCGCGACCTTCGCGTTCGCCCAGTTCAGCGGGAAGTAGGAGTAGTAGACGGACGCCGTGACCGTGCTCGCGGTGTTTGCCGTGACGGTGGCGGTGGTGCCGTCCGAGTCGACGTACAGCGCCTTGCCGACGAACGCCCCGGCGGTCAGCCCCCCGTTCGCGAGCGTCACGGTCACGGCGACGTTCCAGGAGGTGTCGGTCAGGCGGTAGGCCGTGCCGACGTCGAGCTTCGGCAAGTACCCGAACGGCACCCTGAAGGTGATGGAGGTCGCCGTGTTGGCGGTGATTTGGTAGGTGGTGTTGGTGTTGGCGACCTGGATACGGCTGTTCGCGGACAGCCCCGCCGGCCAGCTCGCGGCCGTGTCGGTGAGGGTGACCGCGAACGAGTTGTAGGGCCCGATCGCGTAGCTGCCGCCGCTCGAGGGCATCGACATGATCAGGTCATAGGCGCTCACCGGCGCGTTGAAGGTGAAGCTGGTCGCGGTGAAGGCGGAGATCGAGGCGTATAGCCCCAGATTGTTGGTGAGGCTGAATCCGGGCAGGTACAGGTCGATGTACTGCCCCAAGATTCCGGCGAACGCCGCCGCGCTGTTGGTCAACTTGTAGTCGGTAGAGTTCG
>JAHFDQ010000520.1 GCA_023248915.1 Archangiaceae bacterium
TCGACGCGGCAGCGGCAGCTCACCTTCGCTCCAGGCTTTCGTCGCCACCAGAGCCAGGAGCAGCGCCGCCGCGCGTGTGCCCTTCATCCGCCCGGACTTAACACTTCTTCACCCGCCTCAGGGCTCGGCCTTCACTCGCGCTTCCTACCCTTCGACATCTCACTCACGAAAGGCCGCTCCCATGCTGGGTTTCCTGTTCGGTTCCATTTGCCTGCTTGCCCTGGTGAAGGTCGTGAAGGGCCGCCACTTCCATGGTTCCTGGCGCCGCACCGTCATGCGCCGGGTGTTCGAACGGCTGGACACCACCCCCGGCCAGGAGAAGGTGCTGTTCGCCGCGGCCGAGCGCCTCGAGCAGGCGTTCGGCAAAGTGCGAGAGACGGTGAAGGCGTCGCGCTCGACCGTCGCCGACTCGGTCCGGGGCGAGCGCTTCGACGGCGCTTCCGTCAACGAGTCCTTCACCCAGGCCTCGGCCGCGCTCGACGAGCTCAAAAAGGAAGTCGTCGAAGCCCTGTCGAGCGTGCACGAGGCCCTGCGCCCCGAGCAGCGCCGCGAATTGGCCGACCTGCTCGCCTACGGGCCACGCGCTGGTTATCGGCACGGCTGCGGCGGTGGCTGGCACCACGGGCCGCGGGCGCGGTGGGCCAGCCACGGCGGCGGCGCCGTTCATCTGTAGCGCGAGAGGGCTGGAACCATGAGACGACCCTTCCTCATCATCGCCTTGGCCCTGGGCACCGTTTTCGGTTTCGCCTCGGGCTTCCGCCACCTCGCCCACCACGCGGGGTGCCACCACCCGGGGTGGACTTCGCCCGCTTCGCCCCCGTGCGGCGGCGGCTGCTCGCCGAGTTGGTAGAGTCGCCGCGATGGCCTCGCGGGTGCTGCTCATCGACGACGACGCCCGGCTGCCCGAGCTGTTGGCGAGCTACCTGGGCCAGAGCGGCGTGACGCTGGAGTCGGCGCCCGACGGCCGGTCGGGCCTCGCCGCGCTCGACGCCGGCGCCTTCGACGCGGTGCTGCTCGACGTGATGATGCCGGGCATGGACGGGCTCGAGGTGTGCCGGCGCATCCGGGCCAAGAGCAACATCCCCATCCTCATGCTCACCGCGAAGGGCGACGAGACCGACCGGGTGGTGGGGCTGGAGCTCGGCGCCGACGACTACGTCGCCAAGCCGTTCAGCCCGCGCGAATTGCTCGCCCGGCTGCGCGCGGTGCTGCGCCGGGCCCGACCCGAGGTGGTGGCCGAACGGCTCGAGGTGGGCCGGGTGCTCATCGACGTGCCCGGCCGAGTGGTGACGGTGGCCGGCTCGCCGGTCGAGCTCACGGGCATCGAGTTCGACATCCTGGTGGCGCTGGTGCGGCGGTCGGGCCGGGTGGTGCCGCGCGAGGCCCTCTTGTCCGAGGCCGGCCGCGGCGACGTGGTGGTCGGCGAGCGCACCGTCGACGTGCACATCTCGCACCTCCGCCAAAAGCTGGGAGACGACCCGCGGGAACCGCGGCTCATCAAGACGGTGCGCGGCGTCGGCTACGTGCTGGCGAGGGACTGAAGGGTGCACGGCCACCACCACTGCCCTCGCCCGACCGGAAACCCGCTGGCCCGGTACGTCCGCGCCCGGCTGCGGCGGCGGCTCTTCATGTGGTTCGGCGCTTCCATCGTGCTGTCCCTCGTCACCGTGGGAGTCGTTTCGTCGCTGGTCGGCCAGGTGAGCGAGCCCGCGTGGAAGCGCGGCTTCGAGCGGGCGCAGCTCTTCGCGGGCCACGAACTGGCGCTGGTGTGGGACAGGCCGGCCGAGCGCGAGGCGCTGGTGCGCCGGTTCGCGGCCGACCTCGACGTCGACGTCGAGCTGCGCGACGCGGCCGGTGGGGTGCTGCAAGCGGAAGGCGGGCCCTGCCGCTATCCGGCCTTCCGTGCCGCGGTTTCCCGGGGCGGAGCGCAGCTAGGCACCGTCAGCGCCTGCCTCGGCCGTTACCACGCCGGCGAGGGGTGGAAGCTGTTTCTGCCGGTGGCGCTGGCCGCGGCGGTGCTCTGGGCGGCGTCGGGCCGCGTGGCGAGGCGCCTGGCCCGGCCGCTGTCGGACCTGGCCCAGGTGGTGCAAGACATCGGCGCCGGAAAGCTGTCGGCGCGCGCGCCGGTGCCGCGGCACCAGGACGAAGTGGCAGTCGTGGCCGAGGCAGTGAACGAGATGGCCGCGCGCTTGGAGAAGCAGCTCGCCGACCAGCGCGAGTTGTTGGCGGCGGTATCGCACGAATTGCGCACCCCGCTCGCCCGCATTCGCCTTTTGGCCGAGCTGGGGCGCACCGGCGCCGCCACCGGCCGCACCTT
The DNA here is from genome assembly GCA_023248915.1 of Archangiaceae bacterium. Classification (GTDB taxonomy): domain Bacteria; phylum Myxococcota; class Myxococcia; order Myxococcales; family Myxococcaceae; genus JAHFDQ01. The sequence continues at coordinate 2,318 of JAHFDQ010000520.1, forward strand.
CGACGACCTCGACCGCGAGGTGATGGAAATCGACGCCCTGGTGGGCGAATTGCTCGACAGCTCGCGCATCGACTTCTCGGCGCTCACCCCGAAGGAATTGTCCATCGCCGACGTGGCGGTGCGCGCGCTCGAACGGGCGGGCGTCGAGCCGACCTGCCTTTCCGTCGAGACGGACCTGAAGTCGGTGTCGGCCGACGCCACCTTGCTGGCCCGGGCGCTGGCCAACCTCATCGAGAACGCCAAGCGCCACGGAGGTGGCCTGGTGCAGCTTCTGGTCCGGTCGCGGCCCGGGTTCGTCACCTTCGAGGCCCACGACGCCGGCCCCGGCATTGCCCCTGGCGACGAGGCCGCGGTCTTCGAGCCCTTCCGCAAGCCCGCGGACGGGCAGGCGCGCCGCGAGGGGTCGCTCGGGCTCGGGCTGGCCCTGGTGAAGCGCATCGCGGTCGCCCACGGCGGCAGCGCGTTCGCGCGCAATCGGCCCGAGGGCGGCGCCTGCGTCGGCATCGAGCTGCCGGCCTGAGGGCCAGGCGAGGAATCTCCGTGCGGGCAGTGGAGTCGGGGCGAGGCGAGGGAAGGTCCTCTCGGCCTTGCGCTACTCGTCGCGCATCCTGCGCACGGCAGTCTTCGCCTCGTCGTCCAGGGACGCCTCGGCCTCGGGGAACTGATCGCACACTTCCGCCGCAATCACCAGGAACTCGGGCAGCGTGTACCCGTAGAACACCACCCGCGCGATGCGGCTGTCGCGGTGGATCGCCAGGTGCGCCTTTAACGTCTCGCAGGTGATGCGGGTCGGGTCGCGCACCCCCAGGTTCCCGGTGCCCGCTCCCAGCGCCACCATCGCCACCGATACCGCCGGCTCTGACGTCAGCCGCTCGACCTCCTCCCACAGCCGCTCGCAGGCGGAGCGGATGACGTCCAGCGTGGGAAACGAGCTGCCGGTAAAGCCATCGCGGTAGTCCATGATCGCCAGGTGCGCGACGTACTTCGCCCGCGAGTGCGCGCCGGCGTCGGTCACCAGCACCTCGCCCGGCTGCATCGGCCCGCCGAAGCGCCGCTTCAATGCCTCGACGATGTGGTCCTGGTAGCCGCTTCCGCAGGCGGCGCGGATCGCTCCCGAGACGCCGCTGCCCAACGCCGCGTTCGTATTCGACGCATTCACCAGCAACAGCTCGGTTCCGTCGGTGAGGCTGCCCTGCGAGAGGGTTACGTCGGTGGACATCGAAACTCCGCCTGTGCGCTGCTCGAGGGTTTCGCGCTCGGGGTGTTCAGAGCAGGCCGAGAAGGGGCCTGAGGGCGTGCGTGTAGTAGTTGGTGCTCCCAACGTGGGTGTGGAAGGTGCGGGCGGACCGGTGTAGCCGGTCGATCACCGCCTCATACTCGGCGCAGCTGACGTCCCGCAGCGAAAGGTACATGCGCGCTGCGCTTTGCAGGCAGCCAAAGACGGGATTCGGGTCGGTTCCGTCTGGGCGCCGCCGAAGGTGGCGATACAGGCGCGCAAACTCCCCGTCGGCCTCGGGGCGACCGCGGGCCTCACACGCCTTCGCCGCCGTGAATTCGATAGTGTGGAAGAAGGCGAGGTACTCGGCGGGCGGCTCGCCTCGCATCGGAGGCGGTTGCCGGGTTCCAACGAATAGGGCAGTCAACGGCTTGAGTTCGACGAGCAGCTTACCCGTCGCGCTCTCCACCACGACACTCGCGCCATCTCGAGTGCTCAGCTGGCCGGCCTCGGTCGGCACTCCGACCGAGATGTCCTCAGGGGCCGTCGGCAAGCCGGCCGCTTCGAGCTTCTTGATGGCTTCTGGGTCCAATTTCCCCTCCGTTCCGGTCGGACCGGTGGACGGTCCAAACGCCGACCGCAGCATCGCCGAGGCCGACGTCTCGAGGGGACGAAAATGTGATGGATCGCTGGGGTGATCCTGCGAGAGTCGCCGCGTGAGAGCTGTTCCGTTCATTTCCGGGCTGGCGCTGGCCCTCCTCTCCGGCTGCGTCACCGTCTACCAGCCGATGGTCGGTCTGCAGCGGCCGGTGGCCATCGACACCTCC
>JAHFDQ010000136.1 GCA_023248915.1 Archangiaceae bacterium
GTGCAACGGCAGCAACCCCGTCGCGTGCGCTGCCAGCGACCAATGCCACGACGTCGGTATCTGCAATCCGGGCACCGGCGTCTGCTCTAACCCGCCGAAGGCCGATGGAGCCTCCTGCAACGACGGCGACGCCTGCACCCAGACAGACTCGTGCCAGTCGGGGGCGTGCACCGGAAGCAACCCGATTTCCTGCGCGGCCAGCGACCAGTGCCATGCCGTCGGCACCTGCAATCCGGCCACCGGCGCCTGCTCCAATCCGCCCAAGGCCGACGGCGCCCCCTGCGACGACGGCAACGCCTGCACTCAGGCCGATTCCTGCCAGTCAGGTGCGTGCACCGGAAGCAACCCCATTCCCTGCGCGGTGATTGGCCCGTGCCACGACTTCGGAACATGCAATCCGGCCACCGGCCTCTGCTCCATTACCTACAAGGCCGATGGCACCCCGTGCGACGACGGCAACTACTGCACCCAGACCGACTCCTGCCAGTTGGGCACCTGTACCGGGACCAGTCCCGTCACGTGCACGGCGCTGGACCAGTGCCACGACGTCGGCGCCTGCAACTCAGCTTCGGGCACCTGCACCAATCCGCCGAAGGCCGACGGCGCCGCCTGCAACGACGGCGACGCCTGCACCCAAACCGACTCCTGCCAGTCGGGTGCGTGCACCGGAAGCAACCCCATCCCCTGCGCGGTGATTGGCTCGTGCCACGCTTTCGGAACATGCATTCCGGCCACCGGCCTCTGCTCCATCACCTTCAAGGCCGACGGCACCCCCTGCGACGACGGTGACGCCTGCACCCAGACCGACTCCTGCCAGTTGGGTGCCTGCACCGGGACCAGCCCCGTCGCCTGCACCGCGCTCGACCAATGCCATGACGTCGGTGCCTGCGACTCCAGCACCGGCGCCTGCTCGAACCCAGCGAAGGCTGACGGCGCCACTTGCGACGACGCCGACGCCTGCACCCAGACCGACTCCTGCCAGGCCGGGACCTGCTCGGGAAGCAGCCCCGTCATCTGCACCGCGCTCGGCCAGTGCCACGACGTCGGCACCTGCGATCCCTCCAGCGGCGCCTGCTCCAATCCATCAAGAGCCGACGGCACCGCCTGCGACGACGGCGACGCCTGCACTCAGACCGACTCCTGCCAGGCCGGCGCGTGCACCGGAAGCACCCCGGTCACCTGCGCCGCTCTCGACCCGTGCCACGAAGTCGGAACCTGCAACCCTTCCAGCGGCGCCTGCTCGAACCCCAAGGCCCCCGACGGGACCTCGTGCGATGACGGCCGCACCTGCACCGATGGCGACCGCTGCCTGGCAGGTGCTTGCGTCCCGACGGTCGACGCCTGCGGTTGCGCGTCGTCCGCTGATTGCGCGGCGCTCGATCAATGCCACCTGGCCGGCGTGTGCGAGCCGACGACCGGCACCTGCACCCACCCGGCAAAGGCCGACGGCGCGCCCTGTGACGACCAGGACGCCTGCACCACCGACGAGATCTGCCAGGCGGGAGTCTGCGAGGCTCCTCCGGGCGTGGCTTCCTGCCCAGTCCCCGACGAGTGCCATGAGGCCGACAGTTGCGACCCGGCCACCGGCCAGTGCCTGCAACACGTCAAGGCGGACGGCGCTGCTTGCGCCAACGGGACGTGCCAGCAGGGCCTTTGCAGGTCGGTGGGGCTGAAGGGCTGCGGCTGCGCGCAGCTGCCGGGCGACCTGCTCTGGGCGCTGGCGCTGCTCGGCGGCCTGGCGTCGCGGAGAGCCCGACGGTAGTGATCCCCGAGAGCGTGTCGGACGAGAAGGGCAACTACAGCATCGTCCTGCCCGACCGGTAATTACCGGCCGCCTTCCTGCCGCGCCCGCGCCCGGGCCGCGCGCATCGCGTCGACCGTCGGCCCGATCTCGCCGGAAAACTGCACGGCGTGGGTGGTGTACAGGTCCATCGCGTGCTCGAGGTGGGCGAAGACGGACTTCAAGGCCGTGCGCTGGTGCGATTCGAGCGCGCACCGCGAGTCGGCCTCGCGCAGGCGTCTCAGCCACGACAGGCGAAACTCCGCCCAGTCGTCCCCCGCCGCGCTCGCCCGCTCCCGGTCACCGAGGTCGCGGCGGCGGCGGTCGAGCTCGGTCCAGAGCGCGTCGCCCCGCTCGAGACACTCGCCCACCGTCAGAGTCGTGTCCGAAGCGGCGAGCTTGGGCGGCGTCATCGCGATGACCGACCGCACCACGCTCACGATGATCAGTGACGAGAAGGCGATGACCACCGCCAGGTAGACGAGGTAGGCGGCCACCCGGTAGGGGCGGAAGCGTGGATCTTTCGCCGCTGGGGTCTCGGCCATGGCTTTCGCGGAAGCTAGCGGCTTTTGGGGGCGGCCGGCTACCGCCGTCGACGCTACTGGGCCGCCGGCTTCGGTACCGCCGCGGGCTGGGCCGGAGCTGGCGCCGCGGCAGGAGGCGCCGCGGGGGTCGCCGCATGAGCTGCCGCGCCCGGAGCGGCCGACGGCGGGTGGGCGGCCTCGGACGGGGCCGTGACGGGCGCGCGCAGCGGCTGGCGGGGCGCCTCGGCGGCTGGAGGCGCCGCGGCGGGTTCGGCGGCCGCCGCCCCTGCGAGGCCCCGCTTGGCCGAGGCCAGCCGGCTCTTCAACTGCGCGGTCAGCTCGCTGTTGGGGTAGGTCGAGAGCGCTTCCCGCGCGGCCTCGGCCGCCTTGTCGAACTGGCTCGTCTGCTCGTACGCCTGGGCCAGGTACAGGAGGGCCAGGTCGCGAGTCTTGGCGTGCCTGTCCTCGGTGATGAAGCGCTTCAAGGGCGAGATCGCCTCGTCGGGCCGGCGGGTCTGCGCCAGCGCGGCGCCGAGCATGAACGAGGTCTCGAGCGCCTCGCCGTCGGCCGCGTGGAGCGCCACCGCGCGCCCCAGGTCCTTCGCCGCCGCCGCGTAGTCCTGGCGCCGGTAGGCCGCCTTGCCGTGGTCGAGCGCCGCAGCCGAAGCCTCGCGCCGCGCCGCGTCCACCCGCTCGGCCAGCGCCTGGCGCTCGAGGGTCGAGAGCCGCTCGGAGTCCAGCTTTGAAAGCCCGTCGGCCGCCTCGAGCCGTTCTTCGGCGCTTCCGGTCGACAGCCGCCGCAGCAATTCGCCGGCGCTGTGCTGCAGCTTCTCGGCGACTTCCCGGTCGGCCTTGACGGCGTCGAGCTGCGCCTTGGCGTCGGCAAGATCTTTGGCCAGCCGGTCGCGCTCGGCCCCGGCGGAAGCCGTCCGCGCGGCGCTGATTCCCACCGCCCCCGCCACGCACAGCGAGACGAAGAGCAGGTAGGCCACTCCGGTCGCCACCCAGGTGCGCCGGAGCGCGTCGTCCTGCCGCTTGGAAACCTGCTTCAGCTCGGCGTGCAGGTTCTTGATCTGGTTGTCCGTCTTGATGACGAGGTTTCGGGACTCGATCACCTCGCGGCGAATCTCTTCGAAGCCTCTCTCCGCGTCCGGCTTGGCGTCTGGCGACATGGTGGGTCGTGTTTAGCGGACCCTCCGCCCGGCCGCTAGAAGGACGTCGAGCCTGGCGTCGGTTCTGGCGGGAAGTAGAAGGTCAGCCCCACGGTCAACGACTGCCCTCCCCCGTTCACCGAACCGATGCTGGGGACCGAACCCCGCGCCAACATCACCTTGTAGTCAACCGTCAGGCCCATGCGTTCGGTGAGCCAGAGCGACACCCCGGCCGCGCCCGCCCAGGCGCCGACCAGCGTTTCCCCCGAGCCAAACTCCGCCGAGGACACGTTGACCAGCATCGGCCCGGTGAAGGCGCCGAGGTACGGCACCACCCAGTCTCCGATGAGATTCGTGAGCTGCCAGCGCACGCCGACCAGCGCGCCGTAGGTGACCGAGTGAATGGGGGCCGAACCCACCAGCGTGAGGTTCTCGGCCGAAACTCCGAGGTCGATGCCTATCTCGATGGCGTCAGTCGCCGAGTAGCCGAAACACAGACAGACCGCGGGGCCGCCAGGCGACGGTGCCACCGGTTCGAGGCCCTGCTCGCGGGCCGCCGCGTAGAAGTGATCATTCGGGGTCAGCCGCCAGCCCACCCCCGCGGTCAGGCGCCCGAAGCCTTCGAACCTGCGCCCCTGGCCGTGGGCAGCGCCGGACGAGAGCGCGAAGAAGAGCGCCAGGGCGGTCGCCCCGCCCGACAGCTTCACCAGGCCTTCCAGCCGTCCGTCGCCGGCCGCGCCCGGGCTCCCACCCCGACCGCCACGGCCACGGGCGCCATGCGGCGGGTCGCCGGAGCCTGCCGGTCCATCGGAGGAGGCCGGGGCACCTGGGCCACCGGCGCCGCCTGCACCGGAACCGGGGCGGGCATTGGCACGGGCGCGGCGGCAGGGGCCGCGGGGCGCTGCAGCTTCTCCTCGAGCATCCTCACGTACATCTTCAGCTCGGCCAGCGCCTGCTCCTTCTCCATCAGGCGGCGGTGCAGGTCGACGCGCCGCTCTTTCTCTTCCAGCACCTCGGAGTGGAGCTGCAACAGCGACGCCATCGCCTTCTCGGCGTAGCTCACCGGCACCAGCCCGGCCGAGAGGTCGGGTGAGAAGTGAGAGCGGGAAGCCACGTCGAGATCGTTCATCGCTTCGCTACCTCTTGAAGACTACGTCCAGGAAGGTGGTCTGGCGCCCGTGACACACCACCCACATGCAACGGAGCACGCAGCCGAGCCCGAACTCCCGCCAAATCACGCCCAGGTTCATCAGCACTTCGCGGTTGGTGATGAGGCCGCGCATCGGTCCCCTCCGCGCAACATGGCTGAAGCGGACGGTAGCAGCGCCTTGCGATCGGTCAATTTTCCGGCCGGCGCCCCGACGTGGCGCGGCGGTCGAGCTCGAGCAGCGTCAGCTCGGCGACCACCACCTGGCCGTGCACGCACCGCACCCCGAAGTCGGCCCGGTCGAGCGCGGCGAACAGCGCCGAACACCCAGCCGCGCCAGGGTCGCGAGGGGCCAGGGCGGCCGCCTCGCAGGCGAGCGCCCGCGCCACGGCTTCGAGTGGGGCTTCCCCTGCCCCGGCGCCGCCGCAGAGCGCCTCGCCCACCGCCCTGACCACCCGGGCCGGCTCGCACCCGGCGAGCGCGCCCGGAAGAGCGCGCACCGCCACCGTGCCCTCCCCGAAGGGTTCCAGCCCCACCCCCAGCCGCTCGAGCGCTTCCGCGTTCGCCGCGAGCAGCGCCACCTCGGCCGGGGGAAGCTCGACGCTGGCGGTGAACAGGCTCTGCTGGCCCGCGGGCGCCGCGCCCGTCATCGCCCGGCGCAGCTCGTCGAACCGCACCCGCTCGACGGCAGCGTGCGGGTCGACCACCACCAGCGACCCTCCCGCCCCCTCGCAGACCCAGAAGCGGCCGCCCAGGCCTCCCAACAGGCGCAGCGCCGAGTAGTAGCCAGGAGGCGGCGCCTCGTTCAGGCCGGGGCGCTCGGTGCCGAAGCCCGGGCGACCTCCGGTCTGCGCCGGCCAAGACGCGGCCGGGCCGGGGGGCTCGCCCAGCCAGGGCGTCCGGGCCCTGGCCAGAAACTGCTCGACCGCCTGCGCGTAGTGCGCTCCCGGCACCGCTTCCCCCGGCACGCCCGACCCGTCCGGTTTCAGCCAGGGAGCGGCCTTCAGCGCCCGGTCGACCGCCGCCACGGTGGCGTCGTGCACGCTGCGCGCGTCGGCGAACCGCACCTCGAGCTTCTGGGGGTGGACGTTCACGTCGACCGCGCGCGGGTCGAGCTCGACGAACAGCACCGCCACCGGCTGCCGGCCCGGGGGCAGCGTGTCGCGAAAGGCCCGGGCGATGGCGTGGTTGAGGCCCCGGTCGCGGATGAAGCGGCGGTTGACGAACGTGTACAACCCGCGCGCGGTGGGAAAGGTGAGCTCGGGCGAGGCGACGTAGCCGGTCACCGCCACCCCCAGCCGGCGCTCGTCCACCGCCAAGAGGTGGGCGTGCACGTCGGCCCCCAGCACGGCGCCGATGCGCTCGCGCAGCGAAGCCCCCGCCGGCGGCGCCGCCAACAGCGACTTTCCCTCGTGCGTCAGGAAGAAGCCGACTTCGGGGTGTGAGAGCGCAAGGCGCACCACCGCCTCGTGGCAGTGCGACAGCTCGGTCTGGTCGCGCCGCATGAACTTCCGCCGCGCCGGAGTATTGAAAAACAGGTCGGCCACCTCGACCCGCGTGCCGACCTCGGGAGCAGCGTCGGTCACCTGGGCCTCGCCGCCGCCCTCGCTGGCCACCCGGGTGCCGGCCGCCGCCCCGGCCTCGCTGGTGGTGAGCTGGAACCGCGACACCGACGCGATGGCCGGCAGCGCCTCGCCCCGAAAGCCCATGGTGGCGATCTGCGCCAGGCCGTCCAGGTCGCGCAGCTTGCTGGTGGCGTGCCGGCCGAGGGCCGCCCTGGCGTCCTCGCGCGACATGCCGCCGCCGTCGTCGGCGACCCCAATCACCGAAAGGCCCGCCCCGGACAGCGCGACCCGAACCGAGGTCGCTCCCGCGTCGAGCGAGTTCTCGCACAGTTCCTTGATGACCGACGCCGGCCGTTCGACCACCTCGCCCGCGGCGATCTGGTTGATCAGCTCGTCCGAGAGGACCGCGATTCGCCCCATGAGAGTGCGCGCGCCAACTTAGCGGTCGAGGGCTGGGCTGACAACGCGCGGCGATCTCCGATGACGGTGACAGCGCCGCGCGACAGCAGCGAGTGGGCCGCAGCGCACCGCGTCCGGAACCTCGGACTCGTGCTTCAGTATCCGAATGAGCCGGTGAAGCAGCGGGCGAACGGCACAAAGCGGTTGAATCACCGTGGACAGCCACTCCTGGGCAACCCAGGTAAACCATGCTGTCCAGCATTGCGACGGGATATGTTCTCCGGCTTGGGTTCAAGAGGAGGTTCCGGTGAGGCGCTTCTCATCAGCATTGGCGGCGTTCTTACTCGGGTGCACCGGGGCGCCGAGGTCAGTCTACTCCCTGACCGCACTGGATTTTTCCCAGCGACGTGACGAACTCGCCACCACCAGCGCCCCGTCCTGCAACGGCCAGCCGTGCCTTCAAGTTGCCAAGGGTGACGTGCTGCTCATCTCCGCCGCGGGTTCCTTGCAAACCACTCTCGGCTCGGTGGGGCCGGAGGGCAGCGCATCTTGGGGGGGCAGCCCATTTGTGTTCGTCAATCGGCCCGCCTTCGGCCTGTACGGCCGAATCAACCAGAGCGTGTTCCTCATCGGACGCGAGGTGGTGATAATCGCCCCCGACAGCGGCACACTCGAAATCCTAGTCAACGGATGCACCGGCACACCGCCATACACGATCGACTGCAGCACAAGCGGCTCCTTTAGCGTGAGTATGTTCACCAACCTGAAACCCGAAGTGACCATCGCCTCCACCCCTGAACTCACCGACAATTCCATCGTCGGGACCGACTTGACCTCGGTAAGCGCCAGCGATCCTTGGCAGGACACAGGAATCGAGCTCAAGAAGGGACAGAAGGTGCTCTTGTCCGCGAGCGGCACTTTTTCTGCTGGAGGGTATGGCCAACTGTCCGCGGACGGAGAGCCGGGAGGCATGAACGGAGGCGCTCCCTACCTCTTGGTGAACCGCTTTGCGTATCGCCTCTACGGCCGAGTCGACCAGAACGTCATCGAGCTTGGAGCCGAAGCCTCTTTCCTTTCTCCAGCGACTGGCAGGTTGGAGCTGGCAATCAACCAAAGTAGGGGACGCGACCGGCTCGCTCCAGGTGTCCGTCGCCAGAGGTGTCGTACCTGCTCGGGGCCTCGTCCTAGCCGACACCGCGAGTTGGAAGGTATCGCAGAACTTTGTCGTGGACTCGACTGGCGGGTGGACGGCGACGAACTTGACAGTCAACAAGGGGGACCCAATTTTCTCCAGCGCAACCGGCCAGCTGACCGGCTCAAGCGTCGCAGGCAGCGCGGTCGGACCATTCGGCGAAGGAGGCGTGGGGGGCACCCCATATCTGCTCCCCAACCGCCCACGTTTCGCACTGTTTGGCAAAGTGAGCGGACAATCGTTTCTTCTTGGCGGCGAAAACGCGCTGCTCGCTCCAGCGGCGGGAACGCTGGAGGTCGCTATCAACAACGCCCCGGGTTGCCTCGTCTGCCAAAGCTGCGCCGGCGGCCCCAGTTGTGTTCCGTGCTCGTTGTGCGATGTGAGCGGGAGTTTCTTCGCTTCCATGCTCGTGCCATAGCGCCATGTGATGGGTCAAGATTCGGGACGAACGACGGGCCTGAGCGGACCCGAGCCGCCCAAGATGCAACCGACGCCGGCCGTTCGACCACCTCGCAAGCGGCGATCTGGTTGATCAGCTCGTCCGAGAGGACCGCGATTCGCCCCATGAGAGTGCGCGCGGCAACTTAGCGGTCGAGGGCTGGGCTGACAACGCGCGGCAACCTGCGCGGCGATCTGCGGTTGGCCACGGGCGTGCTCGGTAACGACCCTTGCTCTCAGAACGGCGGCAGGGCTACGCACCCGGAAGCCGAGCGCGATGACCATGTCGAGGTTGTAGTGCGCGACCTCGTAGACCTTGCCGTCCGCGGCAGTTGTTCGGAGAAGCCGAACAACTGAGTCCTCGACCAGCTCGCCGTCCTCGAAGATGTGCTTGAGGCGCTCGCTGATCGTCCCCTTGGCCTTGCCGAAGAGCTCGGTGAGCTGGCGCTGGCTGAGCCAGACCGTTTCGTTCTCGAGGCGTACGTCGACCTTCGTGCGCCCGTCCTCGCTCCGGTACAGCAGGACCTGGCCACTGGGCGCGCAGCAGGTGCAAGCGCTCCTGAGCCGAGCGGCGACTATTTCGATGACAGCGGGTTGATGACGGCCAACCCGGGGATGGCGCTGAAGTTCGCGTCGTGGGTCCAGATCTCGTTCGCCCCGTTGTCGAACGACGCCAAGGCTATCTGGAGGTCGAAGATGCGCGCTCCGGCAACGCGCAGGTCTGTCGCGAGTTGGGTGAGCCGCTCCGCGAAACCAGGGCCCGGTGCCCAGACGGCAAGGCCGGCCGCGATCAGCGCCGCCAAGAACTGGCTGGCCTCTCGTGAGGAGGACGGCCGGCCAGCGGACGCCGGATGGGTGACGACACTCCAGAATTCCGCCAGACAGAACAGCGCCACCCCGCAGCCGCGCGGGTTTCCGATGGCCTGTTCGAGCGCCCCCCGCGCCGCGCGGTGCTCCGCGAGCGCGGAGCGATGTGCATAGATGAGCAGGTTCGTGTCGATTGAGATCATTGCGTTCGAAGCCAGTTGTACATCTCGGTCCGGTCTGCCACGTCCAGGCCGGCAGGCAGGCCGCCGTGCACCGTCACCCAGCGAATGGGTTTGGCTCGCCGGGCCCGGGGGCCCCTCTTCGCGGCGAGCCGAGAGCGCAAGCCCTGCTCTATCAGGTCGCGCATGGGCCTGCGTTCCTCGACCGCCCGCTTCTTGGCCGCAACGTAGAGCTCGTCGGGCAGGTCGATGGTGGTCTTCATACGGATAAGCATATTACCATATTTACGTACCATGCAACCTGGCCGAGACTGTGCGACATGGCCCGCCTCGTTCGGACCCATGAGCGTGCGCGCGCCAACTTAGCGGTCGAGGCTGGGCTGACAACGCGCGGCGATCTGCGCTATCAAGGTGCGCTCGTATGCACCGATCGTCGCCAGAGGGGCGCGGCGCCCGCGTCGCCGTCACCGGAGCCTCCGCGGACCTGGGGAGGCTGCTCTTGCCGCTGCTCGAGGCGGACGAGCGGGTCGAGCGCATCGTCGCCGTCGACCTGGCCAAGCCGAGCGCCCACGGCCCGAAGGTCGAGTTCCGCCGGGTGAACCTGGCCCAGGCCGGCGGCGAGGTCGATCTGGCCGACGCGCTGGCCGAAGCCGGCGCCGACGTGCTGTACCACCTGGCCTTCCTCTCGGGGCGCATTCACGACGCCGCCTTCGCGCACGAGCTCGAGGTCATCGGGTCGATGCACGCGTTGTCGGCCGCCGCCCAGGCCGGGGTGAAGCGCCTCGTCATTCCGTCGCTCACCGCGCTGTACGGGGCCCGGCCCCAGCACCCGGCGCTCCTCCGCGAAGACGCGCCGCTGTTGGGGTGCAAGGGCAGTCGGTTCATCAACGACAAGGTCGAGGTCGAGCAGCAGTTCGCGGAGTTCGGCTCGCAGCACCCCGACACCCGGGTCATCGTCCTGCGCTTCGCCCCCATCGTCGGCCCGTCGACGGACAACCCCGTCACCCGGCTGTTGCGCACCCGGGTGCTGCCCACCCTGATGGGGTTCGACCCGCTCTGGCAGGTGCTGCACGAGGACGACGCGGCCGCCGCCCTTCACCTGGCGCTGTTCGCAGACGTCAACGGCCCTTTCAACGTCGTCGGCCGCGGGGTGGTCTCGCTGTCGGCGCTGATCGACCGGTCTGGGGGCGCGGCCCTGCCGATGCTGGCGCCGATCGCCCGGGCGGCCATTCGCGCGCTCGAGTCCGCGGGCATCGCCGCCGTGCCGGCCTCGATGCTCGACTTCATCCACTACAGTTGGGTCGCCGACGGGCGCCGGGCCGAGGACGAACTCGGCTTCGTTCCGAGGTTCGCCTCGAAGGACGCCGCCGCCACCCTGAGGGGGGCCTGACCATGGCCAAGGGTGTGCTCGGAAACGACCCATTCGTTCGCGGCGCCGCCCCCCGCGAGAAGGAAGCCGCCCCGCCTCCGGCTGCTCCGGCGCTTCCGGCGGCGAAGGCCCCCGTCCAGCCGCCTCGACGCCCAGGTCGGCGGAAGCGCGCCTCGGGGGCCCGGGCCGACCTGTCGGCCGAGCCGAGAGCTCTTGCCCCGGCCGCCCCGAGCCTTCCGGTCGCGCACCCCGAAGCGCCCGACCTGGTGGCCGAACTGGAAAACCGGTCGCCCGCTCCTCACGACGCCGCCCCCGAACTCGTCGCCGAGCTGGACGACCGGTCGCCCGCTCCTCACGGCGCCGCCCCCGAACTCGTCGCCGAGCTGGACGACCGGTCGCCCGCTCCTCACGACGCCGCCCCCGAGCTCGTCGCCGAGCTCGAAGCGCGCTCGCCCGCCGCTCACCGCGCCGCGCCGGTGCTGGTCGCCGACGTCGGAGCCGAACCGCCGACTCCGCATCGCGCCGCGCCCGACCTGGTCGCCGACGTCGGAGCCGAGCCGCCGACTCCGCATCGCGCCGCGCCCGACCTGGTCGCCGATGTCGGCGCCGAACCGCCGACTCCTCACCGCGCCGCGCCCGACCTGGTCGCCGACGTCGGAGCCGAGCCGCCCACTCCGCACCGCGCCGCCCCCATTCTGGTCGCCGACGTCGACGCCGAACCGCCGACGGCGCACTCGGCGTCGCCGCGCCTGGTCGGCGTCAGACACCGGCCGACTCCAGCCGAGGTCGTCCGGCGCCCCCCCTCGCCCCACGCCGGGTCTCCGGTGCTCGTCGACCCGCCGCCGCCCCTGCTCGCCGAGGTGCGCAGCCCGCCGGCGGCCGCGGTGGAAGAGGTCCCGGCGCCGGACCACCCCGCGATTGGCCAGGCCACCGTCGGACACGGCCCCCTCGCCGAGCGCGTCGAGCCCGCCCGCGCGCCAGGTTCGCTGGGAGCCCTGCGCGAGACGTTCGGCCAGTGGGTCGACGGCCCGACGGTGTCGCGCCTCTTGACGGCGATCGAAGGGCTGTTCCGCGCGGCCACCAGCGCCGTGGGCGTCGCCGGCTCGGCCGACCTCGACGACTTCGGCCGGGACGCGGCGCTGGTCCGTTCGCTCCAGCCGGTCTACGACTTCTTCTACGAGCGGTACTGGCGGGTGCAGGTCGAGGGCGCCGACAACGTG
>JAHFDQ010000521.1:0-3573 GCA_023248915.1 Archangiaceae bacterium
ACCATCACGTTGGACCAGACCCCGCCGAGCTCGTCGCTCACCTCGGTGCCGGGCCGGTACACCAACGTGTCGCCGGCTGGAGTCAACATCTCCCCCGTGGAAGCGGGCAGCGGGGTTTCCAACATGTGCATGAAGACGGTGGCGGTGGCGGCGCCGCCTCCCACCATCACCGGCGCGGGCGACCCGTGCTTCGTCGCCTTCGCCACTCCGACCAACGCGGCCGTGGGAGTGGGCGGCGACGGCGACAAGCGCATCTACGTATGGCTCCTGGACGCCGCGGGCAACGTGTCGGCGGCGCCTTCCACGGTGGACATCTGGTACGACGCGACGGTGCCGACGTTGCCGACAGGCTTGTTGGCGACTCCGGCGCACCGGAGCCTGCAGATGACTTGGACGGCGTCCACCGACCTCTCCTCGGGAATCGCCGGTTACGAGCTTGGAGTGTCGACAGTGTCGGGCGGCCCGTACACCTACGGGGCGCAGGTGGCGGGCTCGCCCAGCACCCTGGTGCTGCCCAACGGCATTCCCCAGTTTGTGGTGGTGCGTGCGGTCGACAAGGCAGGCAACAAGAGCGCCCCGAGCGTCCAGGCGGGGGGCACTCCGCGGTACCCCTTCACCTTCAGCCAGCGCATGCCCACGGCCGTCACCTTCACCGGCATGGCCTTCCTCAACAACGGACTCCTCAATCGCTACCTCATGGTGGGCGAGGCCGGGGCGCTATGGGAATCGGACGACACCCTCACGACGTTCTTCCGACGCGACCCGATGACGGACGACAAGCTGAACTCGGTGCGGACGGCGGGCACCACGCTCCTCATCGCCGGCGACAACGGCTACCTCGGGACGAGCGGCGACAACGGCGTGACCTGGACGCGCCTGGCGAATTCCCAGGGAGCCCCGCAGAGCCACCTGTACGACTTCGCCCGAGTGGGGACAGGCATCTTTACCAACTTCTTCGTCGGAGTCGGCGCCGGCGGCACCATCGTCCGCGGCGCCCAGGTGCTGGGGGTCTGGGGTGGGTTCGCACCGGTGACGTCGCCCACCGTCAACGCGCTGCGCGGAGTGGCGCGCTGTCAAGGCGGCGTCCAGTGTGCCTCGGGCAACGTCGCAGTGGCCGTCGGCGACAATGGCACCATTGTGCGCACGCTCGATTCTGGAGCGACGTGGGCGACTGTGGCGCCGCCCGTGCCCTACGCGGTGGCCAACTTCACCGGCGTCACCAACATCAACGGCACGTCGACAATCTATGCTTCCTGCATCAGGCCAGTCGGTCGCAATGCCCTCATTGTCTCGAATGACGGCGGTGCCACCTGGGCCGAGGTCATCGCCCCCCTCACCAACGACATCGACGGCTACTCCATCATGTCGGTGGGAGCCAACGTCTTCCTGGGCGCCTTCCACCCCGGCCTGGGCCCGGCCGCGTACCCCGAGCTCGTCCAAATCTCCGGAGGCGTGCGCACGAATGCCTTACCCGGTGCGACGCCGATGGGCGTCGCAGGCCGCGTCGTCGCTGAAATCGGAATGGCAGGCGCCGCCGGAGACATCGAGCTCAGCACCGTCTTCCCAACGATGTTGGCGAGGGCGGCGGGGGTGGTCAACACCCTGAACGACTTGTACCAGGTGCCGAATGGCGGCTACTTCTGGACGGTGGGTCCCGGCGGTTACATCGGCTTTAGCAACTTCTACTGCAACAGCTTCGTCCAGCAGGGCGTGGCCGTGACGCCGGCGAATCTCATGGCGGTCGCCGTTCCTACCACCACCGGGTTTGCGGTGGGCAGCAACGCCGTCATCGTGAAGACGCTGGACACCGGCACCACCTGGGCGCTCGACGCGCAGTCCAGTGCCGCGGCCCCCAACACGCTGTACGGCGTGGCATGCGGCAGCGCCTCCTTCTGCTTCGCGGTAGGCCAGAACCAGACGCGGCTCACCTGGAACGGCGCCAACTGGACGGCCATCATTCCCGGTTCGGCACCCGACTACTTCGCCGTGGATGCCTTCCTTGTCGGCGGCGTCACCCAGCGTGCCATCGTGGTGGGCAGCGCGGGGGCGTTGCGCACCTTCAACGCCGGCACCTGGACCAGCCAGGCCAACATCTCGGCGGACGACTTCCACGGCGTGCAGGCCAAGCGGAACTATCTCGGCACGGCCATCGCGGTCGGCACCGGGGGCGCCATCTACAAGTCACTCGATTACGGGGCGACGTGGACGGCCAAGCCATCGGGCGTCGCCACCACGTTGTGGGCCGTCGACCACATTCCGGGCACCGCCATCTGGTGGGTGAGCGGGTATGGGGGAGTCGCGCTCAAGTCCACCGACGACGGCGAGACCTGGAGCGCGCCGGTGGTCACGTCCACCGTCCAGAACCTCTACGGAGTCGCCACAAGCAACAGCGCCTACCCGGGTGACATCTACCTCGCCGGCCAGAACGGCACGGTGCTCTGGAGCTACTCGGGCGGCTACTAACCCCGCGGGGACTTCAGGGCGAGTCACTCGAACGCAACCGCGCCCCGGCGGTCAGTTGGCGGGCACAGTGATGGCTCGAAGAGTCCGGCCCTGGTCGGTGCGGATTCTCAGCATCACCGACGCCCCCGGCTTCGCGTCGCGCAAGAGCCGGCGCAGGTCGTCGGCGTTTCGCAGCGTCTTGCCGCCGGCGTGGGTGATGACCCAGTCGGGAGCCAGGTCGGCGTCGTCCGCGGGCGAGCCGGGCCGCACGTCGGTGATGACGGCGCCTCCTGGCAGGCCGAGGCCGCGCGCGGCCGCCGGGTCGAGGTCCTGAAGCCTCAGCCCCAGTCGCTCTTCGCGGCCGCCCGGCTCGCCGCCCGCCCCGGTCTCTTTCTCGAGGCCCTCGAGGTCGGGCCGCGTGCCCACCTGGACCGGCAGCTCGACTTTCTTGCCGGCGCGGATGAGGGACAGCGTCACCCCGGTGCCGGGCGCCTTGGCCGCGACGGCCGCGGAGAGGTCGGCCGCCGACGCCACCGGCCGGCCGTCCAGCGCCACCACGACGTCTTCGACGCGCATGCCCGCCTTCGCCGCTGGAGTCCCCTGGGTGACGTCGGCCACCAGCGCCCCCTTCGCGGTCGGGGCGTTGAGTGCCCTCGCCACGCCCGGAGTCAGGTCCTGGATGGCTAGCCCCAGCCAGCCCCGCACGATGGCTTGGCCCTTCTCGAGGCGAGGGAGCAGGGACTTGATCATGTTTGCCGGCACCGCGAAGCCGATTCCGGTGCCCAGCCCGGCGATGGCGGTGTTCATCCCGATGACCTCGCCCCTCATGTTGAAGAGCGGCCCCCCCGAGTTGCCGGGGTTGATGGCCGCGTCCGTCTGAAGGAAGTCGTCGTAGGGGCCCGCGCCAATCTGCCGTGCGCGCGCCGAGATGATTCCGGCCGACACGCTCGACGCCAGGCCGAAGGGGTTGCCGATGGCGACGGCCCAGTCGCCGACGGCCATCGCGTCAGAATCTCCCAGGGCGACGGTGGGCAGGCCCGACGGCTTGCCCTTCAGGCGGATGACGGCGATGTCCGTGAGCGGGTCGCGCCCGGCCACCTCGGCGTCGAAGCGGCGGCCGTCCTCGAGCCT
>JAHFDQ010000521.1:3583-4355 GCA_023248915.1 Archangiaceae bacterium
GACCGAGATGGCGGTCGCGCCGGCCACCACGTGGTTGTTGGTCAGCACCAGGCCTTCGGAATCGACGAGGAAGCCCGAACCCTGGCCCTGCCTGAGGAAGTCGCGGTGGCGGCGGGGCTGTCGCTGCCCGAAGAAGCGTTCCCAGAAGTCCCGGTACTCGCCCTCTCCCTGCGCGGGGCCCAGGTCGGGGTGGCCTTCCGGCAGCGACGAGAGCCCGACCTTGGCCTTCACCTCGACGTTGACGACCGCCGAGCGCACCCGGTCGACCAGCGGCGCGAGCGTGGGCAGGTCGATGGGTCGGGCCAGCGGAGTCCGGGCATCGGGCGGCGCGGTCGGCGAGGGGGCGACGGTGGTCGCCGCGGCGGCGTCGGCCCGGGCCACCGGCCCCTGGCAAGCGCCGAGCCCCAGCGGGAAGAGCGCGACGGTGAACCAAGGCAGGCGACGAATCATGACCGGCTCCCAGCCCTCGAAGGAGAGCAAGCTGGCGGCGGGAGCAACGTGCGGCCAGCGTCCGCGGGTCTCGGAGCGGGTGCGGAAGTGAACGAAGCTAGTCCTCGGCCAGCGTCCAGAGCGTCGCGTAGAGCCCCTTCACCACCAGGGCCATTCGCGGGTAGTCGAGCGTGTCGGGCGTGTCCTCTTCCCGGTGGTAACGCGGGTTTCGATTGAAGGCCGTGTCGGTCACCATCAGGGCGGGGTACCCCTGGCGCCAGTAGCTGCGGTGGTCCGAGTAGTCGATGCCCGGCACCAGCTTGGGAGCGTTGATGGAGAACAC
>JAHFDQ010000137.1:0-3036 GCA_023248915.1 Archangiaceae bacterium
ACGACGGCGCAATCAATTCGGACCGGCCGAAGAGGCCCCCTGCTCCCTCGACCACCGAGGGGGCATGGTACGCTTCGGCGCTGCTCTGACTATGGCTTCTTCCCGCTTCAGTTGGGTACTTGCCGTTGGGTGGCCGCTCGTCTTGGCCCAGACCTACCGAGTGGGCTGCGAGTGCGGCAGGCTGTCGCCCGAACCCGGCGGGGGCGCGACGTCCGACGCGGGCGACGATGGCGCCGACGCGGGATCAGGAACGACCGGCGACTCCGGAACGGACGGCGGCAATGATGCCGGCCCGAGCGCCGACGCGGGTTCGGACGGCGGCGAGGACGCGGGTGCGGCTGCGGACGCCGGCGCTGACGCTGGGACGGATGGCGGCACCGATGCCGGCACGGGCGCAGACGGAGGAACGGACGCGGGAAACCCACCCGATTCGGGCGCCGGTGACGGCGGCGCTACTACTGTCCCGGCATTCGTTCGCGGCGCCTTCCAAGCCTCGTCCAACGTTGCTTCCGTCTCGGTCACCCTGACTCCCACCGGCAGCGGGAATCTCCTGGTCGTCGGGAGCGGCACCTACCAAAACGCTCGGACGATTACCGGCATGACCGACAACGCGGGCAACACCTACGTCTCTGCGAACGCGCCGTCCACGCTGACGTCGAGCCCCACCAATAAGGTGGAGATCTGGTACGCGGCGAACAGCCTGGCCGGGGCGACTTCGCTGACCGTCACCTACTCGGGGTTGACGAAGTGCAACGTCTGGCTCGCCGAGTACTCGGGTGCGGACACGGTGAGCCCTCTGGACGTCGTCGGCACCGTCAGCGATGCGCCCTCCACCAACACCCCCGCGGCCCCCGCGGTAACTCCCACGACGAGCGCCTCGGTCATCTTCTCGGTGGCCGACGTTTCTTCGAGCGTGTCCGGGCTGCAGACGGGAAGTCCCTTCACCGCGATGCAGATCTTGAACGGCAACGACGCCGCTTACTACATCGCGAACACCGCCGGTTCCTACGGAGCGATCTGGGACGACCCCACCTTCGGCCCCTATTGTTCGAGCACTGCCGCGTTCAAGCCGGCGCCCTGATCTATGAGAGACCCGTCAGGGGCGCCGCCGCTTGCGTTCCGCGATTCAGGCGCCTATTCGTCGCTGCCGTGAGAGGCGTAGTCAACCAGGTGAGGGCGTAGCCGGTGGGGCGACCTTCGCGCCCCGCCTGCGCCCTCGTCGCCGCGGCGCTCTTCCTCCTCGCACAAGGGTGCCGGCGCCCTCCCCCGGTTCCCGAACCCCTCACCGGCGAACCGGCGTTGAGGGCGAAGCTGGGCATTCCGGCCGACGCGGCGCGGGTGCTGGTGCTGAGCCAGTCGAGCCACCTCGACGTCGACTGGGTGCGCACCTTCGACGAGTACTACCAGGGCCAGGTGCGCGACATCTTCGACCGGGCCCAGGCCTGGCTCGACGCAGAGCCCGGCGCCGTCTACTCCATCGCCGAGGTCGCCTTTCTCGAGCGCTACGTGGCCGAGCGCGGCGCCGAGGCGCTTCGTCCCCACGTCGAGAGCGGAAGGCTTCGCCTCGTCGGGGGCGGCCTGACCAGCCCGGACACGGTGCTGCCCACCGAAGAGGCGCTGCTCCACGACTTCCTGGCCGGGTCGCTCTTCGCCGAGCTGACGTTCTCGGTTCGGCCGCGCACCGCCTGGGTTCCCGACGACTTCGGCCACTCGCCCACCGCGCCGGACCTCTTGGCGGCGATGGGGCTGACCGCCGTCGGCATGGCGCGCGTGGACGGAGTCCGCGAGGTGTCGGAAGTCGACCACGGCGCCGCGCCGACCGCGCCGGGTTCGACCGCCGAGGCGCTCACCCTCCTGGGCAGCGCCGACTTCGTCTGGGAAGGCCCCGGGGGAGCGTCCGTGCTCGCCCACTGGATGCCCACCAGCGACCAGTACGGCCAGGGCGACGCCATCGACCTCTACGGCCTCGCTGGCGACGAGCCCGGCTACACCAACCAGCAGCTCGACACCTTCATCGCCCAGCTCACCCCGTTCGCGCGCACGCCGTACCTGTTCGTGCCGGTGGGCAGCGACTTCGCCTCACCCACCACGCGGTTGGTGGAATACGCGAAGCGTTGGAACGACGGCCGGTACTCCCGCACCGGCGTCTGGGTCGCCATCGCCACGTTCGAGGACTACATGGACCTGGTCGGCTTCCACCGGGAAGAGCTGCCGCGCCTGTCCGCCGACGTCAACCCGTACTGGACCGGCTACTACGGCGCCAAGCCGGCGCTGAAGCGGGCCGCGCGCGAGGCGGGGGACGCCTTGACCGGCGTCGAGCCCTTCCTCTGGGCAGGGGACCCGTCGGGCGCGAGCTGGCGCTCTCAGCTCGACTCGGCCTGGCATTCGGTCGCGCTGTCCGACCACCACGACTTCATCACCGGCACCTCTGTCGACGCCGTCGTCTCGGGCGAGCAGTTGCCGATGCTCGCCGAAGCGGCCACGACCGCCTCGGCACTCTGGGCGCAGGCCAGCGCGGCGCTCGCCACCCGGGCCGGCACGGCCGGCCTTCCGCCTGGCGACCCGGTCGTCGTCTTCAACCCGGGGCCGAGGGCGCGCTCGGCGGTGGTCGAGGTGGACTTGCCCGGGTCCGGCCCGGTCGGCGCGTCGTCGGGGACGGACGCCCTCCCCGCCCAGCGGCTCGACGCCTCGCGCGTGGCCTTCCTCGCGGGCGACGTGCCGGCGTTCGGCTGGCGGGCGTTCTCGGTTGGGTCGACGGAAAGCCCCGGAGCAACGGCCTCACTGGCCGCCGATGTCGCCGAGCTCCACACCGGTCACCTCGACGCGAGCATCGAGCGGAGCGCCGCCGGCACCTGGGCGCTCAGCAGCCTCTTCGTCGACGGCACCGAGCTTCTCGCCGCGCCGGGGCTGGAGTGGGTCAACTACCTCGACGACGGAGGCCTGTACCGCATCGGCACCGAGTTCATCGGGTACGACGGGCGGTTCGCGCTCGACCGGGTGTCGCGCGCCACGGCGGCCGAGCTGGTCGAGTCGGGG
>JAHFDQ010000137.1:3046-11766 GCA_023248915.1 Archangiaceae bacterium
CGGCGGACGGCCGCGCCGGCCCGCTGGTGCTCGAGTTGTCGGCCGAGGCCGGGGCTCGGCGACTGGGCGTGCGCGCGTCGGGCGCAGCGGCGGAAGGCGACACGACGACGCTGCGGCTGTTCCCCGCGGCGGCCGGCGCGCAGCTTCGCATGGGCGTGGCGGGCGGAGTCGTCGAACGGCCGCTCTCGCACCTGTACGAGCCGACTTTCTGGCCCGCCACCCGCTGGGTCCAGCGGGGCCGGGTGGCCGTGCTGCTCGGGGCGTCGACGGGAGTCCACGGTTCGGCGGACGGCGCGCTCGAGTGGATGGCCTTCCGCAACGCCGTGCAGGAACAGTGGGAAGACCTGGGGGCCGGCGGCCACGACGCCGGGCGACACGAGCTCGTCTTCGCGCTCGGCGCCGACGCCACCTTGGACCTGGCGGCGCAGTCGGCCGACGCGCTCGAGCTGGGCCGCCCCCTTCTGGCGGCGGTCACCGACCGGCACCCGGGGACGCTGCCGGCTTCAGGCGCGCTGGTCGCGGTGGACGGCGCCGGGGTGGTGCCGCTGTCCCTCGGGGCCGCCCAGCGCGGCGAGGGGCTGGTGCTGCGGTTGCTGAAGCCGGGACCGGGCGCGGCGACGGTGACGGTGCGCACCGGGCTGGTGCCCTTCACGGGGTTGAGCCGGCCCGACTACCTCGAACGCGACGACGTCCCCTTCGGCGACGGCGCCACGGGCGGCATCGAGCAGGCGCTCACCGCGCTGCGGTTGACGGGCGCGACCGCTCCCTAGTCCGCTCACCCCGAGCGCAGCGAAGCGTGGTCGAGGGGCCGCCCTGGACTCCGCTCGGGCTGAACGGAGCAGTCGCGGGCTGGGCGGAGTTGCCACTGAGAAGAACCTGAGCCTCACCCGCCGGTCGGGTCCTTCACTTTCGTGGCGGCAAACCGCACGAAGCGCGACTTCAGTTGCTCGGACGCGAGCAGCTTCTGCGCCGGGGGCAGCTTCGTCACGGCCTCAAGCACCCGGTGCATCAGCGGCTGCCGGTCTTCGTCGAAGATGAGGTTCGCCAAGCGCCCGCGTTCCAGCGCCATTCGCACTGCCTTCTCAATCAGGTTCTGCGGCACCTGGGGCCGCGAGTGGCGCCGCATCTCCAGCGCCCCGGACTTGCAGGTGCTCGCGCAGACGCCGCAGCCGATGCAGCGGTCGGCGTCCAGCTCGGGGCGGAGCTCGTTCTTCCGCTTCGAGGGCACCCTCCGGCCGACCATGGTCAGGGCCGTCACCGGGCAGGCCCGCGAACAGCGCGAGCAGCCCTTGCACTTCACTTCATCGCACCCGGGCACGAAGCCGCTCGGGTTCACCGCCGCCAGCGAGAACTCGTTGATGCCCTGCAACTGCCCGCAGCAGCAGCCGCAGCAGTTGCACAGGTAGGTCGGCCGGTCGCGGACGTTGTCGGCGATCTGCACCAGGCCCGCCTTGCGCGAGGCTTCGAGCATCGCCAGCGCCTCGGCCCTGTCCACCTTCCGGCCGAAGCCGCGCCGAATCACGAACTCGGCGCCGGCGTTCAGCGACATGCAGTTGTCCACCGGCGCATCGCAGGCCTTCCCCAAGTGCTCGGCCTTGTGCCGGCAGTAGCACAGCGACACCGCGTGGCTCTTCGCCCCGTCGACCAGCCGCGAGGCCCGCTCGAAGTCGAGCACGTCGGGCAGCGCCTCGCCGGCGAGCGCGCCTTCGTGCACCACCGTCCGGCCGATCACCGTGTCATGGCCAAACACCTCTCGAGCAAAGGCGTCGTCGCCGTGGGTGTAGGCGTCGAGCGCCTCGGCCATGCGCTTCTTGGGAATCGAGTCCTTCGCCCGCATCATCGAGAACTCGAAGAAGCCGACCACCGGCGGCGAGAGCAGGTACTTGGTCTCGTTCGTCCCGGGGTGGACCAGGTCCATCACCACCCCCTTCTCGCAGAGCGCGTCGAGGCGGCGTTTCAGCTCGGCCTCGGCCACGCCGAGCCGCTTCACCAGCTTCGACAGGGCCGTCGGCTTGAGTGGTAGCCGCGCCGCCAGCCGTGCCTCCTCGGGCGTGTAGAGGATTTCGAGAATCTCGCGCCACCCTTCCCACGCCTTGTCGCCCGCGGGTTCGGGCAGGGCCACGGTGCCGCCCCCCAGGTGCTCGACCAGCTCTCGGTACTCCTGCTTCAGGTGTCTTAGGTGTCCCATGGCATTCAGTCCGGGTCGCAGGTCGCGCCGCTGCAGAAGTTCTCAGCAATGCCGTCGGAATAGAACCGGTCCATCTGCAACAGCGCCGGTTCCAGCTTGCGCACCCCTTCGTGCACGGGGTTGTCGTCGGCGGCGGGCTGGGCGTCCCGGTAGGTGGCCTCTGGGTCGAGCTTGAAGTCGTAGAGCGCGAGGGCCGAGCCCGCGTAGGGCGACGCGGCGGTCTCCAGTCCCCACGGCTGGTACACGGTGGGCGTCAGCACCGGCAGCCCCACCAGCCGCGCGTGAATCCAGCTCGCGAAGTTGGGCACCTGCACGTCGCCCAGGCCGTTCTCGAACAGCACCCGCCGGTCCGGGTTGCCGGGCAGCTTCTCGGAAAGCAGCCAGCGGGCGTAGCTGGCCGGGTCGATGCGGTCGAAGGGGCGCTGCAGGGTCGCGATGTACTTCTGCTGGTCGAGCGGATCTTTCACGGTGATTTCCAGGAACGTCAGGTAGGTCTCGAACGGCCGCGCCCGCATCATCATCTCGGTGAAGCCTGCGCCGCCCATCTGCAAGACGGCCCTCGAGATGTCCGGGTTCAAAGCCACCATGACGCCGCCGAGAATGTGGCCCTGGCTGATGCCGATGTAGTTGGCGGCACCGGGGCCGTAGAGCACCGCCAAGGCGTTGCTGGCGCCGCCGCCGTTGGTGCTCACCCCCGGCCCCGAAGCCGGGCGCTGGAAGGCCGCCTCGTTGCGCAGGGGCCCCTGCATGGCGGCGGTCAGCACCAGCCAGTTGGCCATTCCCTGCGGCACCCGGTCGGTGAAGTCGAAGATGCGCGAGGGCCTGCCGGTGAGCGCGTCGGCGACGAGGCCGGTGTCCGCCAGCGCCATGCCCCACCAGTCGGTGGCGAACATCACCGCCTTCATCCGGTTGCAGAGGTTGCGCGCGCTCCCGCCGCGGGTCTCGTTGGTGCCGCCGAAGAAGCCGTGGCCGTAGGTGAGCGGCCGGCCCGGTTCCCACTGGTCGCGCACCGAGATGGGCACCTCGGCCTCGAAGCCGAAGGTGGCCTCGCCGTTCTGGGCCACCCGACCGTCGGCGCCGCGGAACAGCTTCGACCCGGGGTCGGTCTTCTCGAGGAAGAGCGGCATCGTCAGCGTGCCGAAGACGCGCCGCCAGATGTCCGAGTCGGGGTTGTCGTCCACCCGGGTCAGCGTGAAGACCGGCGTGTGCGTCGCCAGCCAGGCGAGCGTCAGCTCGCGCACCCTCAGCATGTCGGCCGTCGCCCACTCGTCGCTGCCGGTGGTGAAGTCCCACGCGAGCTGCAATTCCTTCCGGGGCACCCCCGCGGTGGCCAACGGGGCGAAGACGTCCTTGTCATAGCGCTTCGCGAGCGGTTCCAGCGCCGGGTCGCCCGAGGCCTGGCCGTCGCGCAGCCTCAGGAACCCCTCGGGCGCGGGCACCGGGGCGCCTCCGTCCTTCAACACCGCGCCGTGAATGCCCACCACGTACCGGGTACGGGCGGCGAGCGCGACGATGGGGTGCAGCACCAGCGCCTGGCGAGTCAGGTCCGTCGCGCGCGGGTCGAAGTCCACGAAGTGCGGAATGAAGCGGCCGGTGTCGGCCTCGATGAGGACGGTGGGGCTGGCCGCGGACAGGCTCGACTCGGGCGGGTCGGCCAGCCGGACGAAGCCCTGGGGCGACACCGCCTGGGGAAAGGCGACGACGATGGGGGGCAGCTTCGAGAAGCCGTCGATGGGCCTGCCGGCGTTGACGTCGGCGCTGGCGCCGGCCGTGGTGGACAGCCGGCCCGCGCCGGTGGTGTCGACGCGAAAGCCGGTGGGCTCTGCCACGTCTTCCACCCGGAAGAAGTCCGAAGGGTACGGGACGAAGCAGTCGGAACCGCCGAAGAGCGGCTGGCAGCCCGCGGGCAGCGAAAGCGGCGGCTTCGCCTGGCACGCGGCCAGGGCCGCCAAGGGCAACGACACCAAGACCGACCGGAACAGGCGCGCCACGGCAGACCCCCTGCGAGGGAAGCGCGACCCTACCAGGGTCGAGCCGCTTTGGTGCTCGCCACCGTCCTCGCCGGACCGTGGAGGTCAGCGCGCGGGCGGTATAGCGACTTGCAGCGTCGTCGCCAGCAACCGCCCGTCGGCCCCGTAGCTGTGCAGTTCGCGCCGGCTGCCCTGGGTGAGCGGCGTCGGAAGGTTCATCACATCGCCGCCCGCGATGTCGGGCACGACGTCGGTGCCGCGAAGCGCGAAGGTCAACTGGGTGGCCTGCTGCGCCGCCGGCAGGGACGCGTAGGCCGGGCCGGTTAGGAGCGTCGAAACCGCCGCGCGGGTGCGCCGGGCGATGGGCGTCGAGCCGCCGAACATCGCGTCGAGCTGGGCTTTGCGCACCGCCTCGGGCTCGGAGTACCCCGGCGTGCGGCGCACCGCGCTCGCGTCGACCGGCGCAAGCTGGGCCCCGTCCAGGCGCAACGGGTCGCGCCCGCCCGGGCGTTCGGAACGTTCGAGCCAGGGTTCGGGCCCTGCCGGGGCCTCGGACCGGTCGGCTGGCCTGGGCGAGACGCCTGTGCCTGCCACGGTGGGGCGGCGGACCTTCACCGTCCCACTATCGCACGGCACGCCGGATGAACGTGCCCATCGGTCGTGGCTGTTCGGCGGTTCAGGTCTCGACAGTGCCGGTCATGATTCCGGCGATCTGGCCGTCGCGGGTGCGGCCGACCAGCATCAGCGCGTACAGGCCCTGGTCGTCGGCGAACTTGCCATGCTCGTCCTTGACGCCGACCTTCACCATGCGCACGTCGGTGAGGTTGGCGTCGATGAGCTTCCGCACCTGCCCAAACGCCTTGGCGTACTTCACACCGTCGGCGTCGCTCGGGTCAGACGCTTCGGCGTTCGACTTGAGCCAGTCTTGTGTCTCCTTCGGAGACCAGACCTCGGTTGCCAGGTTCTTGACGCTGAACGGAGACGCGTCCAGGTCGTCCTTGAACATCTTGGCGAGCTGGGGCTTGAACTTGTCGAGCACCAGCGGCCCGGACACGGGCTTCTTCCCGGGGTTCGACGCCGAGAGCGCGGTGAAGGGGTAGTCGCTCTCGCTGGTGTAAGTCATACCCTTCAGCGCGGCGGCCATCGCGCTCGCCACCTGGCTGGCCCCGATCGGGTGATAGGGAACGTGGGACCTGGCGGCTCTAGTCACGGTCAGTGGGCTCATGGCTAACCTCGATGGAGTTTGGGGTTGAGAGACGCCCGACTCTCGTCGAGGAAACGCCGTGCCGCAAGGGGCTCGAGAGGGGGCCCCCGAGGTCGGGCCCCTCAGTGCTGAGTGGACGAAGCCACCGCCCCGAGCCGCTTCTGGGTCAGCTCGAGGTACTCGGGGTCGAGGTCGATGCCCACGTACCGGCGGCCGAGGCTCACCGCCGCGACGCCGGTGGTGCCGCTGCCGTTGAACGGGTCGAGCACCAGCGCGTCTTCCGCCGTCGACGCCGCCACCACCCGCTCGAGCAGCGACAGGGGCTTTTGGGTGGGGTGGCCGCCGAACGCCTTCTCGGTTTTCCGCGGGCTGCACAGCGTCCAGAGGCGCCCGCGACCGTCGGCGGTCAGCTCTTCTTCGCCGGGGCGCGGCAGGTTCCACACGTCGCGCATCTGCTTGCCGCCGTTCACGCCCTTCATCTGCGCGTAGTTGAAGGTGTGCAAGAGCTTCCCCTTCTTCGTCGGCGACGCCCAGACGAGCAGCTCGGTCGAGTGGGTGAAGTACCGGCACGACAGGTTGGGGCTGGCGTTTGGCTTGTACCAGGTGACGGTGTTGAGCAGCTTGTACCCCGCCTGCTGCATCGCGAAACCGACCGAGAAGATGACGTGCTGCGTGCCCGACACCCAGATGGTGCCCCCGGGCTTCAGCACCCGCTTGCAGGCCTGCAGCCAGGCGAGCGTGAAGCGGTGGTCGTCGTCGACGCCGCGCGACTCGTCCCACGCGCCCTTCGCCACCGGGGCCCGCTTGCCCGACTTGCAGGTGAAGCCGCCGTTCGACAGGAAGTACGGCGGATCAGCGAAGACCAGGTCGAACGTCTCGTCGTCGAACGACTCGAGCACCTCGAGGCTGTCGCCCCGATAGAGCACCCAGTCCTTGCCGCGGGCGAACGCCGGGGCGGCGCGGGTGAGACCTTGGACCTGCGACGCGCCGGTGTGAGCCGCGAGCGACATGCTTCCTCCGGTGTTCGTGCTTGAGGAACACCGTACGAGCGAAAGCAAAGCCCCGGAAATTTTCGGCCGCTCGCCGAGCCGGCGACGCGCCGACTAAAGACTCGCGGCCACCGCGAAGTCGGGGTAGACGGCCACGCCGTCGGGGGCCTTCGACCGGCCCTCTTCCCGCGCGAGCGCCCGCTCGAGCGCCAGCACCGCGATCTCGAGCTGGTCGTCGGTGGGTTCCTTTGTGGTGATGCGCTGAAGCCACAGCCCGGGCCGCACCAAGAGGCGCACGAAGGCCGGGCTGCCGTCGCGGGCCGACAGCCGCTGCAGCTCGTACGACAGGCCGGCGATGGGAAAGAGCATCGGCAGCTTCACCAGCATCATCAAGAGGGTGTTGGGCAGCGGGTCGGGGTGCAGCCGCGGCAGGAACGGGATGAGCGCCAGGTGAACCACCACCGCCAGCGCCACCACCACGAAGAGGAAGCTGGTGCCGCAGCGCGGGTGGAGCGTGCTGAACTTCCGGGCGTTCTCGACCGTCAGCGGCCCGCCGGACTCGTAGGCCCAAATCGTCTTGTGCTCGGCGCCGTGGTACTGGAAGAGCCGCCCCGCGTCCTTCGTCCCAGAGATGGCCAGGATGTAGCCGACCAGAATCACGACTCGGAACAGGCCGTCGACGAGCTGGAATTGGGCGCTCTGGGTGTCCATCGGAATTCCCAAGAGCCTGCCCACGCCGTAGGTGAGCAGGTGCGGCGCCGCCATGAACAGGCCCACCGCCATCACGGTGCCGAGGGCGAGGAAGAGCGAAGTGCCCGCGCCCGCCTCGGCGCCCTGGCCGCCTTCTTCCTCGGGCAGCGCGTGCTCGGCCGAGAACTTGAGGGCCGAGAACCCGTTGTGCAGCGACTCGGCGAGCACCACCGCGCCCCTGAGAAAGGGCCAGCGCAGCGGCGTCAGCTTCGGCCACAGGGTTTCCCACGGCTGCTCGCGCACGGCGATGCGCCCGTCGGGCCGGCGCACCACGACGACGAAGCTCTTCGGAGAGCGCATCATCACGCCCTCCACCACCGCCTGGCCTCCGATGTACGGCTTGGCCACGCGGCGTCGCTAGGCCTTCGCGGGGCCCGGCTTGTCGGCCGGCTTGTCGGCCTTCGCGGGCGTGGCGTACTTCTTCCGGAACCGCTCGACCCGGCCCGCGGTGTCGATCAGCTTGTACTTGCCGGTGAAGTACGGGTGGCAGTTCGAGCAGATTTCGACGTGGAACGAGCCGCGGGTGCTGCGGGTCTCGATGGTGTAGCCGCAGGCGCAGACGATGCGCGAGGGCGGGTAGACCGGATGGATGTCGAGCTTCATGTGAGACCTCTTCGTCTCGCCTTGCCCCCGGTTGGGCCGGGAGGTCTGGCGGCATTGGGACCGGCGCTTCTAGCAGCCAGGCCCGCGGATCACAAGCCGACCTACGGCTTCGGCGGCCCCACGGCCTCGAGCCGGTCGACCTCGGCCTTGAGCTCGGGCGAGTCTTTCACCTGGGTGTCGAGCGAAACCCAGGTCAGCTTCAGGGTGCGGCCTCCCTGGGGTCCCGCCGCCGCGTTCTGCTCGTGCTGGCGCATCGACAGCTCGAGGCCGGCGATGGAAGTCTGCAGGTCCTTCCGAACCTTCTCGTCCTTCGTCGCGTCCTGGCGGCGCTTGAGCTCGGCCAACTGCGGCTTCAGCATCGCCGCCAGTTGGCCCTCGCGCGCCGACTCGTCGAGGTCGGCGAACGGGCCCTTCCCGGCCAACCCCAGCTCGAGCCTGCCGACCTGGCGCCCGCGCTCTCCGACCGGGAGGATGTAGTTGTGCTCGGCGCGCTGGGCCGGCCCCGGCCCGCGCGAGTCGCTCGAATTCAGCAACAGGTCCGCCAGGTCGCCGAGCTCGCGTGAGAGCTGCAGGGCGTCGGCGTACCGCAGCGCGGACAGGACGACGACGACGTCCACCTTGCCCTTCAACACCTTGGCCTCGGCCACCGCCGCGGGCACGTCGGGCAGCCCCTGCACCCCCGGCACCCCGGGGACCGGACCCGGGGGCGAAATCCCAATCAACCCCACCTTCACGTCACCGACCATCGCGATGGACGACGCCTGAAACAGCTTCTTGCCGTCCTTCCCGGTGAAGTTGGCGGACAACAGCCTCACGCCGGCCTTGGCCGCTCCGGCCTTCAGGGTACTGACGCCGGACATGTAGAGGTCGCGGGCTCCGACTACCATCGCGAGGGTTCCCAGCTTGCCCATGCGCTGCAGGATGAAGTCGGCGCGCTTGACGCTCGCCGCGTCGTCCAACCCGGGCAACCGGAACAGGGCGTTGCCCGCGTCGAGCACCAGCACCGGGCCCGCCTT
>JAHFDQ010000005.1:0-22776 GCA_023248915.1 Archangiaceae bacterium
GACTGCCACGCCAAGGTGACGGGGCTGGGCGTGGCCGACCTGCAGGCCCTCTTCGTGAGGCAGTGGAAGGCCGACGGGGGCAGCTTCTCGGCCCTGGACGAGGCGCGGGCCTTCCCTCCGCTTACCCCCGACGGCGCGGGTGGCGCGAGAATCATCGGCCACGAGGGGCTGCTCGACCAGAACCTGAAGCTCGCCTACCTGCGCGCCATCGACACCTCCCAGCGCACCATTCACATTGCCAACCCCTACTTCTCTGACCCTGACATCGCGACCCACTTGGAAGCCGCCGCCCGCCGCGGAGTGGACGTGAAGGTGGTGGTGCCAGCGACGAACGACCAGCCGCTCGCGCAAGAGGCCGAGCTCGGCTACTACCAAGAGCTGCTCGCGGCCGGAGTCCACCTCTACCAGTACACCGGCCGGCCCATGGCGCACGACAAG
This sequence comes from Archangiaceae bacterium, assembly GCA_023248915.1. Taxonomy (GTDB): domain Bacteria; phylum Myxococcota; class Myxococcia; order Myxococcales; family Myxococcaceae; genus JAHFDQ01. Next base: position 439 of record JAHFDQ010000005.1, read on the forward strand.
GTGGCCACCTTCGACGGCCGCCTCTCCACCATCGGCTCGTCGAACCTCGACGCCCGCAGCTTGTCCAACAACGACGAAGCCAACGTCTGGACGTCCAACCCGGAAGTCGCCGAACAACTGGACCGGCAGCTCTTCGCCGTCGACGTAGGCCACAGCCGGGGCGTCACCACTCCCGAGAAGAACCCGGCGCGAGCGCTGGTGCACAAGTTGGTGCGAACGCTGGCCCCCATTCTCTAGCCGGCGAGCGGTGGCCGCGCTAAATCGGCGGCATGAAAAAGGCTCTCCTCGCCCTGGGCGCCGTGCTCGTGGTTCTGGCACTGGCGGTCGCCGCGCTCTTCGCAGTCACATTCGGCGGCCTGAAGGCCATCGAAGACGGCCAAGAGCTCGGCGGCGGCGCCCGAGTGGTGAGGGACGGCTTCGTCGCCGCCTACCTGTTGCCCTCGAGCGACAACGTGGTGGCCCTGGTGGACTGCGGCAACGACGCCCAGGCCACCGCCATTCTGGCCGCGCTCAAGAAGCGAGGGCTGGGGGCCGACGCGGTGCGCGTCATCCTCCTCACCCACGGCCACGCCGACCACACCGCGGGCTGCCACAACTTCCCCCTGGCCACCGTCTACGCCTTCGCCCAGGACAAGGGGCTGGCGCTCGGCACCGAGCACGCGCACGGGCCGCTCACCTCCTTCTCCCAGACGCCGCCCGAGAAGCGGACCAAGGTGGACCAGTTGCTGGTGGACGGCGAGTCCATCAACCTCGGCACGCTGCAGGTGCGGGCCTTCGCCGTGCCCGGCCACACCGCCGGCAGCGCCGCCTTTGTCGCCAACGAGGTGCTCTACCTGGGCGACAGCGCAGGCATCACCTCGGACGGGAAGCTGCGGCCGGCGCCATGGATTTTCACCGACGACCCGGCGCAGAACCGGGCCCAGTTGAAGGGGCTGGCCGCGCGGCTCACCCGCGAGAAGCTGGCGGTGAAGCAACTGGCACCGTCACACAGCGGCGTGGGCGAAGGGCTCGACGCCCTGACCAACTTCGACTAACCGTTCGAGATGTACACGGTGTACGGCGTGCAGGTGGGGCCGGCCCCGGCGGCGCGGGTAATCTTCACCACGTAGTCGGCGTCGTCGCCCGAGACCAGCGAACCCTTGTGCCGGAAGTTTCCGTCCTGCGGGCAGGCCTCGTTCGCGAAGTAGCAGTCCGACAGGGGGCTGCCCGTGTCGTACCGGTAGACGCACATCTGAATCGTCGCGTCGTTGCTCATCAGGCGGACTCGCACGTCGTAGTCTTCCGAGAACCAGCTGTACCCGTCTTCGCCGTGGAAGCGGATGAGGTCCACGTCGCCGTCCACCGGCAGGATGCCGGTGTAGGTAGTCTGAGCGTGGTCGGTGTCCTTCAGGTTGCCGACGTCGGCGCTCCCGGTGCAAAAGCCGGCGGGGTCGGTGCCAACCTCGTGGCACTCGCACCCGGTGGCGGCGCTCTGGTCGGTGTCGAACCAGCCGACGTCGCACGTTCCTATCTCGCAGGTGCCGTGCACACAGGTGGGCGTGCCGTTCGAGATGGGGCAGCTCGCCGAGCACTGCCCCGCGGTGGCGGCCAGCGACACCTCGGCGAAAGGCGTCGCCGGGTCGTCGGTCTCGACCGAGAGAGAACCGACGAAGGTGGCCGCGGTCTCGGCGCGGAACTCGACCTCGACGGCGATGCGCTGCTCACGCTCGAGCTCCGAGGGCAGCGCCGGCAGGTTCTTCAGGGTGAACAGCGTGCTGCTGCCGGAAATCAGCGAGAGGTTCTTCAGCGTCAACGGCCCGAAGCCGACGTTGCGCAGCTCGACCGGCTTCGAAACCACCCAGCCGAGCGGCACCGCGCCAAAGTCCAGCGTCGCCGGCGTCAACTGCAAGATGGGTTCGGTCACCGTGCCGGTGACGTGGAAGCTCAGCATCGGGGTCGCCGCGTCGTTCGACCCGATTTGCACCGCTGCGTCCACTTCGGCGGGCGTCTGCCCGTTGACCTTGATGCGCAAGGACGCGCGCTCGAGCGGGGCCAGCACCAGCTGGGTGCCGCCGTCGGCGAACGAGGCCTGCACGTTGCCGGTCGCGTCGGTGACGGCGAGGCTCTGCACGCTCAGGTCGGCCCCGCCCTGGTTCACCAGTTGCCGGGTGATGACTTTGCCTTGCGTCTTCGGCAGGTCTCCGAAGTCGACGTCGCCCGAGGGCACCAGGCCGAGGCGCGGCACCGCCAGGCTGGTGCCTTCGGCGATGACGACGGCCGGGTCGACGTCCGAGTTCTTCGGGGTGATGACGACTTGTGCTTCGAGGTAGCTGGGCACCAGCGGCTTCCAGGTCAGCGGCAGGTCGAAGCCCGCGTCGGGCACCAGCGCCAACCCATCGGGCACGGCCGCCGTCAGCTCGGCCTGGCCGGCGTCCACCGAGGCCACCGCGAGCGCCACGTTGCCGAAGCCTACGTTGGCGAGGTGAATCGGCAGCATCTTCGAGTTCCCGGGCTCGACGACGCCGAACGACAGCCGGGCCGGCGACGCGGACAGGACGGGCTCTCCCACCAGCCGGCGCAACAGCGGCACCGTCAGCTCACCGGGGGGAATGCGGTCGGGGCTCTCGACGCCCGAGGCGTCTGTGTAGGCGATGGTCAACTCGAGGCTGCCCGGGGCCGGAGAGCCCTGGGGCACGAAGTGCACCTCGAGGGTGAACTCGGACTTCACCCCGAGGATGAAGGCCTTCGACGGTTCGCTGGAGGTGAGGCTGAAGTCGGGTTCGGCCCCCGAGGTGAGGCTGATTCGCTTGATGGCGACCCGCCGGTCGCCCACCAGGCTGACCCGCACCGTCTGGGTAGTGTCGCAGCCGGGCGTCACGCAGGTGAAGGCGAGCTGCCGGGGTTCGGCGTACAGGCCCCGCTCGCGGGTGTCGGGCGCGACCGGCGGCTTCGAGCCCGAGCAGGCCGGGCCCAGGAGGGCGAGGCAAGCCAGGACGAGGCGGGGGCGGGCGAGCGGCATGAGGGGTTATTGGGCCGTGAAGGCGCCGCCGGCGCGCACCAGGTCGAGCGCGTAGGTGGTGGCGCCCTTCTGGGCCAGGTGAGTCGTCTTTTCCTTCACCAGGGTGCCGTTCACGTACACCTTCACCGTCGCTTCGCTCGAGCTGTGCGACAGGCAGACGTTCGAGATGATTTGGCCGATGTTCTGGCCGGGCGACGGCGCGATGCCCCCGGCGAGAATGGCCCACAGCACGTCCACCGACACGCCGAGGATGCCGGCCATCAGCTGGCTGGGCAAGGACGAGCAGTCTTCCTGGTACTGCAGCATCACCCGGTAGGTGCCGTCGTGAATCGAGTCGGCGAGGATGATGCGCTCGGGGTTCTTCTTCGGGCCGAACGCCACCCAGGTGGGGTTGCCGTAGTCGCCCCAGTTGGTCGGCGCCGGGTTCTGCTCGTTGCAGACGTACCCGTACGGGTGCTCGAGCGACACGTCCACGTTGCGAATGTCTTCGTCGAAGGCGCTGTTCGAGCCGTTGTCGAACACCATGTCCACCTTCACCACCTCGGGCCCGTTGCTGGGCACGCCCTCGGCCGTCACCGGAATGGTGATGCTGGGCTTGGCCGGGTCATTGGTGGTCAAGAGCAGCATCGCGTTGTAGCTCTGCACCGCGGTGACGGTGACCGCCACCTGCAGCTCGAGGTAGGCGCCCGGCGCGATGGGCGGTATCAGCATCGGCACGGCGAACAGGTCGGTGGAGAGGTTGGTGCCGGCCCAGACGTAGCTGACGTTCAACGGCGCACCGCCCTCGTTCACTATCGTCAGCGGCCGGTAGTTCGAGTGGCCCATCTGCACCTGCCCCAGGTCGATGGAGTCGGGCGAGACGGTCACCTTCGGCGGCGTCTCGGCGTTTCCCGTCACCGGCACCGTCACCACCCCCTTGGCGGTGGTGATGACCAGCGTCGCGAAGTGCTTGGCCGTCGTGCGCGGGTGGTACTTCAACTCGAAGCTCAACAGTGAACCCGACTCGGCGCCGATGGGGGCCAGCGACATCGGGGACGCCAGCGAGGCGGTGGACTCGAAGTCCTGGGTGTTGGCGGGGTCGAGCGTCACCGACTGGATGACGACGGGCGCCACCCCGGTGCCCCGGTTCACGACTTGCACCTGCTTCAGCCCCTCGCGGCCCTGGGCCACGTAGCCGAAGTCGACGGGGTTGGGTGTCACGTCCAGCTTCGGCACTCCGAGGAAGCGGGCGTGCAACGGCACCCGCAGCTCGGGGAATTCCTTGTCGTCGCTGATGATGACGAGCTCGTCCGAGACCTGGCCCACCTTGGTCGCCTTGAGCTTCAGCTCGAGGGGGCGGGCGCGGTTGGGAAACACCTCGAGCGGGAAGGCGGTGCTGGTTGTGCATTCGTCGCAACTGAACGGCGACGTCGCGCCCCCCGCGATGGACGCCTCGAAGACGGTGAGGGTGCAGTTGCCGAGGTTGTTCAGCGTCACCGTCTGCGTCGCCTCGGGCGTGTCAAGGTCGCCCAGGGCGACGGCGTTGGGGTCGGGCTGGAGTATCGGATTGCCGTCGAGCACCACCTGGCACGACTTGCTCTCGGCGGGGATGCACCGGTAGTTGTCGCACAGCAGCCCCGACTCGCAGTCGCTGTCCACCTTGCACACCGCGGCGACCAGCTTCTCGCGGCCGCAGCCGCCGCAGCCTCCCAGGAACAGGAGCGCGGACGACACCACCCAAAGCTCGCGTGAGACGTGGACCATAGGCGGCGCTTTGCCAGGGTGAGTTCGTAGCGCCTTTGGCTCGGTGGAAGCAACTCGCGGGGCCGGCGGGGTGGATCTCAGCAGGGCAGCGAGAACCGGAACGTCGCCGACCGTCCCGGGTCGGACTCGGCCCAGATGCGCCCGTGCTGCGCCTCGACCAGCATGCGGGCGATGTACAGCCCCAGCCCCAGGCCGTCGATTCGGCCCTCTTTTCGCGCCTGGCCCCGGTAGAAGCGGCTGAAGAGCAGCGCTAAGTCGCTCGGCGGAATTCCCGGGCCGGTGTTGGACACCGACACGGTGACGTCGGCGCCGCCCGGAGTCACCTCGACGACGATTTCGCCGCCCGGTACCGAGTACTTGGCGGCGTTCGACAGGAGGTTGTCCAGCACCTGCTCGATGCGCAGGGGGTCCAGCTCGAGCGGCGGACAGTCGCCCGCGCACCGGTACCGCACCGGGTGGCCCTCGGTGAGCCCCGCGGCCCGGTCTATCGCCGCGCGCACCAGGGCCGGCAAGTCAGCCCGCTCGACGTGCAAGGTGAGTCGATTCGCCTCCAGGTGCGACACGTCCACCAGGTCGTCCACCATGCGGGTCAGTCGCCGGGTGCTCGCGCGAATGTTGGACAACACCCTCTCTTCCGACACCGCCGAGCCGCCCTCTTTGCGGCCTCGGTCCAGCAACTGCACGGCGAGCCCCAGGGTATTCAGCGGCGCCCTCAGCTCGTGGGCCACCACCGAGAATAGCTCTTCGCGAGCCCGCTCGGCCGTGGACACCACCCGCCAGGCCTGGACGATGCACGCCTCGCCCGCGAGGACGGTGAACGCGAAGCCGCACACCATGCGCACCGTCTTCACCGGTAGCCAGTAGGACGCCAGCACCGCGACGGCGCTCCCGTGCCATGAATGGAAGAGCGCCACCGGCGGAGCTTCCAGGCCGGTGAAGACGCCGAAGAGCGCCAGGGCGACGGCCGCGGCCCTCAGGTTTCCGCGGATGCGGCGGCTGTCCCGACAGTGCGGCGCTTCTGCCGTGAACCAGACCGAGCCCGCGGCGACCAGCGTCCCGGGCACCCCCAACGCCAGGCGCGCCGCCGCGTCCACCGTCAACTGCCACTCGCGCCACGCCGTCCAGTCCCCCCGCGGCGAGTTCCAGATGATGCCCGCGACCCAGCCGCACGCCAGCACCGTCGGAAGGTAGCGGCTGGCGCGCCGCCAGTGGCTGCAGAAGATGAGCGCCTCGACGCCGGCCTGCAACAGCAGCAGGAACGACAGGAGCGCCAATGCGGACGCCAACCCCAGGTACAGCTCGAGCCGGTGGACACCGGTGCCGACCAGGTCGACTTCCTGGCCCAGCTCGAGCCACTCGTGCAACCCGTGCGTCAGCCCGAAGCCGGCGAAGAACCAGAGCGCGCGCCGTGGAAGCACCGGGGCCGACAGCCGGGCCGCGACCAGCATCGCCAGGCCCAGCGCCATGAACGCGAGGCTGTAGGACAGGTGGGCGTAGACGCCCCAGATGCTCGGCGCTGGCAGCACTATCCCCGGAAGCTAGGTACTCGCGCCCGAACGCGAAACGTCCGCGTTTGCTAATGGTTTCGTGAATTGCTCTTTTGCACACCCCGTGTGGGCGCGCCGTCACGCGGCGGACAGCCCGGCGCGCGCGAAGAGGAAGACGGCGGTGTCGCTCCACGTAGGGGAAAGCGCCTCGAGCGCCCGGCCCCCGCCTCGCGCCAGCCGCCGGAGCGGCGAAGGCACTTCCACCCGGAGCCGCTCGGGCAACTCGCGCCCGACCTCGGCCAACCGCAGCCGGCGGACTTCGACAAAGCCAGCGCGCTCGGCCACCGTCAAGAGGCCGGGAACGGTGAAGTAAGCCTGGTGAGGCGCCAGCTCGCCCACCAGCATCAGCGCCTCGAGCAGCCGGGGCCTCCCCAGCCGGGCCAGCAGCCGGGCGACCAGGCCAGAGGGCCCCTCGACGAGCGGCACCTTCACCAGCAGTTGCCGCGCCCCCAGCGATTTCAGGAAGCGGATCGGGGCGGGGTGGTGCTCGAGCACGTCGAGCAGCGCCACCGTGTGCCAATCGCCCTTCGGCACCTCCCAGGGAACCGCGAGCGTCAACCGGCGCGGGCCGGCCGGAACGACGCTGCTCGGCACTTCGGCGTCGAGGTCGCACCCGGTGGCGTCGAGGCCCCTGTCGACGAGCTCGCGAAGGAACAGGCCCTGGCCGCAGGCATAGTCGAGCACCCGGCCCTTTCCGAGCGCGCCGGCGAAGGCGTCGGCGATGGCGGTCGCCTGCGCGCGCCGCCGCGCTTCCAGCGCCGAGACGAATTCGCGGGGGACATAGGACGCGTCCCAGGGTTTGGTCGCCGAGGACGGTCGGCGATGCGTCGCCCACAGCGTCCCGCATCGGGCACAGGCGGCCACCGACAGGGCCTCCGAGTCCCGAGGCCGACCGAGCGGCGCTCCGCAGCAGCGGCTCTTCTCGTCCACGGTCATCCGGGCCATGGTGGCCGACCTCACCCGGGCCGGTCCACTGCAAATGCCGTCAGGCCCGTCAGCCTCGGGCGCGGCGCCGAAAGCCCGGCAACGCCAGGCCCAGCGCCAGGCCCGCGAGGGGGCCGTCCGGGACGCCCGCGCAGCCGTAGACGGGAGGCGGCGGGAGAATCGCCACGGTGCCGCTCGAGCCCGAGACGCCCCCGTCGGGGTTGGCGTTCGGCACGTTGGGGTCGGTGCCGGCCTTCAGCTCGGCGATGTCGGTGACGCCGTCGCCGTCGCTGTCGACGCCGTCGGCGCCGAGCCTGGCCAGAGCGGTGCCGAGCGCGGCGGCGTCGCTGCCCACCATGCCCCGCGCCTTCAGCGACTTGCCGATGGGCGTGGTGACGGTGCCGGCGCCGGTGACGCCGTTGAAGTGGCAGAGCGCGCAAGGAGGCAGCGAGGGAGTGCCCTCGGCGGACTGCACCGCGGCCGGGAAGTTGGGCGTGGCGAAGGCCAACCCACTCGTGAGCAGAAGGGCGGCGAAGAGGGCGGAGCGTCTCATCGGCGGCTCTAGAGGTAGGCGTGGAACTGCGCCAGCACCGACACCGTCTCGCTGGCGGAGGTGACTGGCGTCTCTGGCACGTTCCGGTAGATGACGTCGGCCCGAATGTCGACGTGCGGGGCGAAGAACCAGGCCAGAGAACCCCACGCCCCGACGCCCGCGCCGTAGAAGCCCAGCCCGCGCGTCTTCAGCTCGCCGGTGGCCAAGAGGTGCACGCCCTGGTACGGCTCGAAGTCGACTTCGAGCTGCGAGGCCAGCCCCCAGAGGTTGACGGTGGCGGGTTGGGAAAACAGCGTCAGGTCCTGCTCGGTGGACACCACCAGCATGCGGTGCGGCGAGTAGCGGGCGAAGACGCCGTGCGCGTGGCGCCACATCGGCGCGCCGGTGGCGACGTCGAGGTCGGCGTGGGTGATGAGGCTGGACACGCCGAGCCCCAGGTGCGGAAACGGGGCGTACTCGACGAAGGCGCTGTAGCCGAGCTCGCGGTACTCGGGCGGGTTCAGCACCAGGTTGCCGACGATGGCCATCGCCTCGCCCCGCAACCCCGGCGTGCTGTAGGCAACCGCCAGCCCGTCCTCTTGGGCGATGTTGGTGTCGGTGCGCGTCTCGCTGCGAATCCATTGGGTGTGCTCGAGGCTGCGCAGGCCGAAGGGCAGGTTCATGCGCCCGAAGCGCACCAGCCACTCCTTGTCCTCGCCCAAGTCGACGCCCAGCCAGTTGTGCCGCGAGACGAGCTGGGGGCCGGTGGCCGCCGTCGGGTCTGCGTGAAACAGCGTGATGGCCTGGGTCGGCGCCCCCTGGCCGTAGCCGAGGCTCGCGTTGCCGCGGAACTTCCACAGCGCCACCTGGGCGATGGCGTCGAGCTGCATCGGGAAGGCGCGCGTCGTGGATTCTCCGCCCACCGGGCCGGTGTTCATCGCCATGCCGCGCGCCGCCGCGCCCAGGAGCACGTTTTCGGGCAGGGGCACCGCGCCGAAGAGGAAGTTGCCAATCGTGCCCGGGTCGCGGTCTTCCGCCGCGCCGTACTGCGAACGCAAGAGCAGCTCGCCGGTGGCTCGGCCGTACGCCGTCAACAGGCTGCCCCCCGACGGGTCGGCGTGGCACTGCCCGCAGGCGGTGTAGTCGCGCCGAATCATGAACGGGTAGGCCCCGGCCGGGTTGGAAGCGCCCACCCCGGCGAGGACTGCCCAGCAGACGACGGCGGACCGGAAGGCCCGAAGCGGCGTGACGGTCACGGGATGAGGATGCGCCCGGGCGCGTTGCTCGACCCGTACTGGGTGTGGCACGAGTTGCAATCTCCGCTGGTGACGGCGGCCGCCATCGCGCGCTCCCGGCCGGCGTAGGTGACCTTCACATGGTAGGGCGAGAGCGGGACTGAGTAGCTGGAGAAGTTGCCCGCGCTGTTGGGGGTGAGCGAGAAGCTGGCGTTGTTCGCGCCGGTGACGACTATCTTCACGCCCGACGGCAGCGCCGAGTTGCAGCTGTCGGGTTCGTGCGCCGACGGGTAGACGGTGCCGGCGATGGAGAACAGCGGAGCCCCCTTCAGGGCGTGGCAGGCGATGCAGGCCTCCCCGGGGCGCATGCGACTGTTGTTGCCTGCGGTGTAGTTGGTGCCGCTGGTGCACTTCGCCGCCACCGCGAACGGGTCGGGGCCCGCGTCCACTGGCTGGCCGCAGCTTCCGGTCGGGTAACCGCTGCTTATCCACGTGTCGAAGGCCGCGACTTCAGACGCCGGCGGCAGCCCCGCCGGGGGCATCGGCGCCGCGGTGTCGCGCATGCGGTCGGCCGAGACCTGCGCGTTCGTCTTCGCCGGGTTGCTGCCGGCGGGCTTCACCAGGTCCTCGTAGGTGACGAGGGCCATCGGCGCTCCGCCCGAGGGGTAGACGCCGTGGCAGCTCTGGCAGCGCGCCCGCAGCGTGGTGTCGACGTCGCAGGGTAGGCCGCTCGCGCCTCCGTCGCTGCTACTGACGGCACCGCCGCCGCCGCCGTTGCTGCCGCCCCCTCCACCCCCGCCCGTGCCGCCGTCGTCGAGCAGGGACTCGTACGAGACACCTGGGTAACAACCGAAGGCGAGCGCCGCGAACGCCAGGGCAAGAAGTCGTCTCATGCTTTACTCCTCGCTACGGCCGGCCCTACTTCGCCACGGTGAACTTGGCGGTGACGTCGACGTCCGGTTTCACGGTGACGCCCAGGTAGCTCGGCACCTCGACGCCAAAGTCACCGAAGTTCAAATGAAGCGAGCCCTCGACGGCGATGCCGTCCTTGCCGCGCTTCGCCTTGTACTTGAACGGCAAGTCCTTGCTCTTGCCGTGCAGGCTGAACCTGCCCGTCCCCTCGCCGCTCACCTCGCCATCGGCCGGGACCTTCAGCGTCGCGCGAGCCACCTTCAGCTCAGCCTCGGGAAACTGCTGAACCTGGAGGTACTTCTCCTTCATGTGCCGGTCGCGCAGCGCGAGGCCGGTGGCCAGTTGCCTCAGCGCCACCTTCACCACGAGGTTGTCGCCCTCGTCGACCGCCCGGATTTCGTTCGTCTTGCCCTGGAACTTCAGGCCTCCCGCGCCGGTCGCCGTGAACACCGCCTCGGTGTCATCGGCCCTCGCGGGCGCGGCGGAAACAACCGCGCTGAGCGCGGAAACGACGACGACCCGGTTCTTGAAACTCCTGAACATTGTTGAGTCGCTCCCTCGTCGGACCTGTCCTGGCCGAGCTCTGTCGAGCCGACCCAGTCCGGGTGTCGTTGGATGTAGTGTCTCGGCGGGCCTCAAATCAGGCAGCGGCCGGCCCACCGGGCGCCGGCTATCTTCGTGAGTTAGCACAAGATGACCTCGACGGCGGCGCTCCTCGTGGTGTTCATGGCCGCGCCCGAATCGGGCGCCGAGTGGGCCCGTGCGCTCGAGGCCGTGCTTCGCCAGGCGGTCGACCCGAAGGTGACGGTGGCGCTGCGGGCCGGGCGCGAGGGGGGCGACTCGGCGCTTCTGGCCGAGGCCGAGGAGTGGGTGGCGAAGGGCGAGGCGGTCGCGGTGGTGGAAGTCCGCGGGCCGGACCGGAGCGCGGTGGTGCTGCGGCTGCAGACTCCCACCGAGCCCGGATGGCAGGTCCGGTCGCTTTCGTTCAAGCCGGAAGACCCCGAGCGAGAACGGGGGAGGGCCGCGGGATTCACTCTCGCCGCCATGCTCCCATCGGGTTACGCGGCGCCGAAGCCGGCCGCAGCCGGCCCCGAGGAATCGCGGCTGGCGCCCCTGCGACCCGTGGTGGCAGTCGCCGCGCGCTCTGAACCTTCCCGTTGGTCGGCGGCCGCCGCGGTCCAGGGCACGCTGGCGGTGGGGAGCCCGGGGAACCGGGTGGGAGTGTCGGTGTCGGCCCGGTGGACCGCGCAGGAACCGGTGGACTTCCAAGCCGTCGGAGCGCTGGGGGTGGGGGCTCTGCCTCTCACCGGCGCCGAGGAGGCGCGCCTCTCGGAGTTGTTCATCGGCGTCGGCGCCGCGCTGGTCCCCTGGCGGTCGGCCCCGGGTCGACCTATGGGCTTGGCGTTCTCGCTCGACCTGGGGGCCCAGGCCCTCACCGTCACTCGCGAAGAACCGGCCGAGACTCTTGCGAGGTGGCTGCCCGCACTCAGAGTACGCGCCGAGGGTTCGGTCCGCGTTTGGAAGGGGCTCGAGCTGGCCGCGGGAATCGGGGCCACCGCGGCGCTGGAAGACACCCGGGTGATGGTGGCGGGTCAGGCCGCCGCGTGGATGTCGCGGGTCTCTCCCTTCCTAGAGCTCGGCGCCCATTGGAGATTCTGACCCCACGGTGCCTGATTCGAAGCTCCGTGGGGTACAAGGTAGGAAAGCGATGTCCCACGCCTCAGCACCGAAGCCGGGCGATGCCCCAAAGCTGCGCCTCGTCCAGGAGGACGGCCGGGGTGCGGACCGGGGGCTGGTCGAGGCGATATCCGCCGGCGACGAGGGGGCCGCGGCCCAACTGCACGACCGGCTCCGCCCACACGTCAGCCGCACCATCCTCCGGCTCTTGCGCAGACGGGAAGAGCACGGAGACCTGGTCCAGCAGTCGATGATTGAGCTGGTGCTGAGCATCGACCGGTTTCGCGGCCAGTGCTCGCTCGAGAGCTGGGCGGCGGCCGTCACCGCGCACGTCGTCTTCAAGCACCTGCGAAAGAATCGCCGCGAGCGCCAGGTCTTCAGCTCGTACGACGACCCAGTCGCGCCCGCTGGCGACGTCGCCTGGGACGACGGAGAGGCCCCGGCGCGGCGGAGCGTGCTCGCGCGCATTCGCCACCACCTCGAGCAGATGGACGAGGGGCGCGCCACCGTCTTCGTGCTGCACGAGGTGCACGGGTACGACTTGCGCGAGATTTCCGAAATCGTCGGCATCAGCGTGGCCAACGCGCAGACCCGGCTGGTGCGCGGGCGCAAGGAATTGCACGAGCGGGTGCGCCAAGACGCGTCGCTCGCCGAGGCGCTCGAGGGGAGGGCCAGGCCATGAGCGACCAGGACCTGGTGCGCCTGGCTGCCGAGGCGCTCGCCGCCGAGACGCCCGCCCCGGTCGACCCGACTTCGGCCGAACGGACGGCGGCCATCGGCGCGATTCGAGCGGCCGTGCGCGAGCGCAATCACCGGGCCTCGGTGCGGCGGTGGGCCGGGTACGCGGCCGCGGCGGCGGTGCTCGTCACCGCGGGCGGCGCTGGAGTTTGGGCGCTGCGGGGGCCGATATCGCCTCCGTCGGGCGTGGTGCTGGCCCGGGGACTGGCCGGCTTGGCGCTGGTGAGCAGCCATCAGACGATGGCGACCCTGGCGGGCCAGATGTCCGTCGAGGCGGGCGCCCGCATCACCACGCCGCGGGGCGCGCAGGTGGCGCTCGACTTCGAGACCGGCAGCCGCGTCGAGTTGGGTGGAGCGGCCGACCTGACGCTCGAGGAAACGAGGGACAATCAGCGGCTGTTCCTCGCCGCCGGCGCGGCCGACTTCCGGGTCGCCAAGGTGAGGCCGGGCGCGCGCTTTCTCGTCGGCACCCGCGACACCCAGGTCGAGGTCCGCGGCACCGCCTTCTCCGTCGGGGTGGTGCCCGCCGACCCGGGCTGCGGCGACGGCACCACCACCCGCGTCTTCGTGCGCGAGGGCCAGGTGCGCGTGGAACACCACGGCACGGCGCGGCTTTTGGGCCCGGGCGAGCGCTGGCCGAACGACTGCGACGCCGAGGCGAAGGCGCTTCCCACCGAGGCAAACCCGGTCAGCCCGAGCGCGGCACCCAACCCGCTCAACCCGAGCGCGACCGCCAATCCGTTCAGCCCGAGCGGAGTCGAGGGCGAACCGACTCCTGGCCCCGCGACCGCCGCGCTGCGTCCGCCGAGGCCGGCGTCGAAGGTGGCAACGCACGCTGCGCCCCCCGCGCCTGTCGCTCCAGTCTCTCCGGTCGCGTCGGCTGCTCGCGTCACCCCACCCGCGCCAATCGCCTCCACCCTCGCCGAACAGAATGACTTGCTCGCGAAAGCGATGGCCCTGCGGAACGCGGGCGACGCGCCAGAGGCCGTCCGTGTGCTCGACGGGCTCGTCGGCAAGTACCCGGACGGCGCGCTCGCCGAGAGCGCCCTGGTCGAGCGAATGAATCTCCTGCGGGGGTTCGACCCGAAGCGCGGCGCCCAGGCCGCGGGCGAGTACCTCAGGCGCTACCCCAACGGCTTCGCGCGCGCCGAGGCGGAGGTCTTCGGGGCGGACCGCCCGTGACCGTCCGCCCGCGGGCGGCCGTCGCGGTGCTGGGCCTGGCGCTCGCCGCCTGCCAGACCGTCGAGCTTCGCTTCGACGACTCCCACGAGCCAGAGTCCGACGCGGGAGCAGACGCCGGTCCGCGCCCGGCGGTATCGGCCGTAAATTGCCTCGACGGCGGAATCTGCGCCCTGGCCGGACTGCACTGCGACGCGACCGGCGACCTCTGCGTCGAGTGCGTCGACGACTCGCACTGCACGGGTGCGCGGCCCCGGTGCCAGACCTCGACCCACCGGTGCATCGAGTGCGTCGGGGCCACCGATTGCGGCAGCAACGGCTCGTGCGTGCCGGGCGTAAACCGCTGCGCGCGAAACTGCTCGACACAGCTCGACTGTCCCCCCACCGCCTTCGAGTGCGAGGGGGGACACAACTGGTGCACCTTCTGCGAGATTGACGCCGACTGCGTCGGGTCGGCCGACGGTACGCGCTGCGACATCGCGTACGGGCGCTGCGTCGAGTGCATCGGCTCGGGCGAATGTCTGGCGGCCCGCCCCATCTGCGACCGGACCCGGGGCCGCTGCTCGGAGTGCTTAGTCTCCTGGGAGTGCGACGCGGGCCTGGGCTGCAGCCCGAGCGCTCACCGGTGCGTAGCGCCCTGACGCCCTCCGTTCAGCCCGAAGCTCACTTCCACTCGCTCGCGACCCCCAGTTCCTCGAGCAGCGCGCGGTACCACTCGGCGGCCTGCCGAGCCCGGCCGGCGAGCGCCTTGGTTCCCCACAGCACCGCGAGGGTGTGCCGGGTGCCGCCGTGCGTCTTGGTGCGCTGCGAGTCTTTGACCGCGTTCGCGCAGGGCCCCTCGGCGTCGAAGAGGCAGAGCAACCCTTCGAGGTCCAGCTCCTGGCCCGAGGCATTGAAGACGTAGCGGGCGCCGGCGGGGGCAAGCCCCACCCGAAGCGGAAGCTTCGCGCGGTCGAGGTCCACCAGGCTGATGGGCAGGCCGCTGTGCAGGGACACCGCGTTGCAGGCGTCGACGGCGACGTTGATGGAACCAAGCGTCCCATCGGCCGAGGCGCGAATCAGGTACTCCGAGGCAGGTTTGCCCCGGCCGGTCGGCTTGTAGCCACCATGGCGCAATAGGTCGCGCACGGCGGCGCGAGCTCCGTCGTCCGAGTGAAGCGGCGCGGGCGCCGTCGCCGCCAACAGGCTCTTCAGCTTCTCGCTCGGAGGCATCGCCTCGAGCGGCACGGGGAAGGCGCTGGAGAAGGCGACCAGCTCAACCAGTGGGTGCGGGTCAATGGCGAACACCCTCGCACTGTATGCCCACGAATGCCGGGAACAGAACTGGCCAGGGCGTACCGGTCGGGCAACGCCGGCAGGGCGCGGCAAGCTATTGTCCCGCCGTGCGCGCGCCCCGGCTCTTCGCGATGCTGTTTCCGCTGGTCGCTACCCAGACCCTCCGAGTCGGGTGTGAGTGCGGCGGAAACGCCCCCGTATCTCCGTGCCTTGGCGCCGAGTGCCCGGATGGCGGCGGGGACTCCGGAGCTGACGCTGGCGGCGAGTTGGACGCCGGGCCGGACGTCGGGTCTGACGGCGGTCTTGATGCCGGCTCCGACGCCGGGCCGGATGCCGGCATCGACGCTGGCTTTCCGCTGCTCGTGACCGTCGACCCGGTCTATCCTTCGAACCCGAAGTGGAACGACTACGTGCGCAACAACAATTCGGCGCAGGACGTCTTCCATCAGGCGGACGTCGCCTGCACCGGAACCGAGTCGGGCAGCTACTCGGCCTGCATCCACGGCGGCGAGAAGCGCAAAGTCACCCTCACCGGCGTCGCGACGTGCGCGGGGCTCACGCTCACCGACTCACTGGGCGCGTTCGACTGGGTCTGCCGGGACGCCAGCGGAACCGCCACCTTCTACTCGGTGGGACTCAAGGGCCCGGCCGGCCTGAAGGACCTCGTCGACGCGGCTTCCTGGAAGCCCGACTCTGTGACGGTCCGGAGCGGGGCCGCCCTCATCGCCTCCAGCGCACCCGCGACCTGGTGGTCCAACAACGTCCAGCCTCTCCCGTCGAACAGCGCAGCGACAGCCGTCGTGTTGGACGGCGCCTATCTGCCGGGGACGATTTTCACTGCCTCCACCGATCAGTCCACTGGCGGGTACAACCTCGCGGCAGACCGCCTGGGCCTGGTGCTGCTCTCGGGCCACAAGCTCACCTTCAACGGCACGGCCAACACCTGCAACTCTGCGAGCGGCACGGCCATCGCACCTGACCAGCCCCGGATGATTTGCGCCGGGAACCGCAAGTTCCTCTGGCTCGAGGGCGGCGTCCTTGACGGTGCCTTCACCGCCCAAGGCTCGAACCTGCTCCTGGTCTCGGTCAACTTCTCGGTGCTGACCGGCCTCACCTCGCAGCGCTCGCAAGGCTACGGAATCGAGCTGGCGTCCTGCGCCGGAAACAGGCTGTCCCAGCTGACGATTCTCGACAACGCCAGCAACGGCCTGGTCTTCGACGGCGCCTCGTTGAACAACACCCTGCTCGGCTTGACCGCCGCCGGAAATCGCGTCGCCCTCTGGCTGAACGGTGGCTCGGGCTACTTGGTTCGGGACGTCTACCTGGGCGCGAACCCCACCATCCAGAACAACTTCGAAGCGGACAACGTGACCGGGTCGGTCCTCAGCCGAATGCTGTCTGCCGGGGGAAACTTCCTGTTCAGCAACTCGTCCCAGAACGTCATCACCCACGTCACCGCCTTCAACTGCTTCAACTGCCTCGAGCTTGGAACCTCGAGCAGCAACACCGTGGCGTTCGTGACGGTGGCTAACGACATCAATGACGCCATCGACATCGTCAACGGGTCAACCCATAACACCGTGGTGCAAGCGGTCGGGGTCAACAACCAGGACATCGCCATCTGGGGAACCCCGTCGTCCGACAATAACTCGTTCGCTCAGCTGGCCTCGGCGAACTCAGGCGTCGGGCTGGACATCTACTCGTTCGGGAATGTCTTCTCGGGGAATCTCCTCGTGGGGTCCAACTCCTCGGTGGACTGCAACGCCGCGGCTGGCGACGGGGGCCTCGTCAGCGGTTCCTGCGCGAACCAGGGCGCGAGCAGCGCGACGCTGGTGACCGGCATCGACCTCACGAATTCCTTCGTCGCCAAGGTGACGGCCGACGACGCCGTCAACGTCGAGAGTTCCAGCCTCGTTCCCTATGACAACATCGTCGATTGGACGG
The DNA here is from genome assembly GCA_023248915.1 of Archangiaceae bacterium. Taxonomy (GTDB): domain Bacteria; phylum Myxococcota; class Myxococcia; order Myxococcales; family Myxococcaceae; genus JAHFDQ01. The sequence goes on from JAHFDQ010000005.1 coordinate 17,143, forward strand.
GCTTCGCGAACCGCTACCGGGGCTGGGGCAAAGAAGGCGGCGCGTTTCCGAACACCAACCACCGCGACGCCTGCGCCTCGGGTCAAACGTGCCGCATCTGGGACTGGAGGCTGCGCGCCACCGACACGATGCTCCTGAATCGGAGCGGCGACGGCGTCAACCCCAACGGGGCGTTCGTCGCCGGCTCGCCGTGCCCGTCGGCCGTGGCGGGCACCGTGACGATGACGGATTTCCAGGGACGGACGTTTCTGCCCAACGCTTTCGAGGTGCTGGACGACGGCCTGGGGGACGACGACGGGCTGTGCGAGAGCGCCGAGGCCTGCATCTACGCACCCAACTACGGCGACTACCAAGGCGAGGGTGACTACCGGACGAGCGGAACGTGCACGTTCCAGGACGGCGCAGTCGCCGGCGTGACGATGTACCGATTTCCCCTGAACGGCGGGTGAGTTCGAGCGGGCGCTCGGGCGCCGGCAGTTCCTTGTCGTATGCTGGCCTTCCAGTCGACAAGGAGCGGACCTTTGCGGCGTCGGTGGTACGGGCTCGCAGCGGCGTTCGGAGTCGCCACCGCCTGCGCGCGCGAGCCGGAGGCCAAGCCGGTGCCGGAACCGGCCTCGGTCCGCCCGGCGCCCCTGTCCGCGGCCGAAGGCTCGTACCTGCTGGTGAACGTGGCGATTACGCCCGCGACGACCGAGGTCCGCGAGGCCCGGCGCGTCCCCTCGCCGCTGCCGAAGGAACGCGCGCCCGTTCAACGGCCCTGGCGCGTCGACGTGGAAGACGCCGCCCGCGTCGTCCTCTTCTCGCAGCCGCTGCCCGCGGCCAACGTCCTGCGGGGAGAGTTCGCCGGCGCTGACGGGCGAATGGAAGCGGTGCACTTCCGCACTCACGACGCCCACTTCGCTCTCCGCGTGCCGGACCTCGCCGGCGCGGCAACGCTGCGCTTCTGGGGCGCCGCGGCGAGCCTGGCGCCGGACGACCTCCGAAGCGCCGGAGCGCCTGATTCGATGGTCGAGCTCGGCCACTGCCCCTACCCCGGGGTGCGGTGATGCGGCGCTGGCTGCTCGTCGCGGGGGTGCTCCTCGTCGCGGCCGACGTCGGGGCCTTCCCGGTCGATTCGCTGGTCCAGAACGGGCCAAGCGCGAACCGCATCGACCTGGTGATTCTCGGCGACGGGTACCGCGACGTCGACCAGGCCCAGATGACGACGGACGCCACCGCGCTGGTGACCGCGCTCTTCGGCGGCACGCCGTACCGGGAGTACGCCGGGCTCTTCAACGTCAAGCTCGTTCACGTCGTCTCGGTCGAGACCGGGGCCGACCTGGGCACCTACGGTTCCTCGCGCGAAACGGCGCTGGGAGCCAACTACTGGTGTCAAGGAACCGAGCGGCTGCTCTGCGTCGACACGGCCGCCGCCCAGGCCGCCGCGCTGCAGGACGTCCCCGAGTACGACACCGCCGTCGTGCTGGTGAACGACCCGAAGTACGGAGGCTCGGGCGGGACGGTGCCGGCGCTGTCCATCAACCCGTACTCCGCCGACATCGGGCGCCACGAGCTGGGGCACGTGCTCGGCCTGCTCGCCGACGAGTACGACGAGGCCTACCCCGGCTACCCGAATTGCCCGGCCTCGACCGACTGCCCCGAACCCAACGCCACGTTGCGCAGCAACCGGCCAAACGTCAAATGGACCGCGTGGATTCCGGCGACCACGCCGGTGCCAACCCTCGAGGGCTCGGGCTACACGGGCATCGGGCTCTTCGAGGGGTGCCGCTATCAGACCTCGAGCCTCTACCGGCCCTCGGACACGGACTGCCTCATGAAGGAGCTCTCGAAGCCGTTCTGTGCCGTCTGTTCCGAAGGAATGGTTCGAGCCTTCTGGAACAAGGTCTCGCCCGTCGACTCGGCGACTCCGGCTACTACCGTCAGCCTCCCGAGCTGCGCCGCGAACAACTTCTCCGTGTCGGTCCCGACGCTGGCCACGCCCTCGGGGTGGGCGTTCGCCTGGACCGTCGACGGGGCCCCGAACGCGGCTTCCGGAACGACGCTGGCGCTGGCGGCCGACGCGCTCGCGCCCGGCGCGCATACCGTCACGGTGGTTGCGACGGACATCACGCCGCTGGTCCGGGTCGACCCGTCCGGCCTCCTCAAGGAAACGCGCACCTGGGCCGTCGCCGCGATGGCTTGCACGAACGGGGGGTGGGACGCGGGCGCCGCCGACGCGGGCAAGGACGGCGGCCCGAGCGGAGCGGATGCCGGCGCCGACGCGGGACGGGACGGCGGACCGGACGGCGGGCCACCAGCAGGCACTGGCGGCGGGTACCCAGCCGACGCGGACGGCGGCCCGCCGCTGGGAACCAACCGGGGACGTTACGTCGACACCCCCACCGAGTCGGGGCCTCCCGAGTCAACCGCGCCGGGCGGCTGCGGGTGTGGTCCAGGAGGTTCCCCACTGTGGCTCTTGCCCGCGCTCGCGGTGGGCCTGACGCGGCTCCGGCACGGCCGAAACTGGCGGGGCCGCCGGGCCCGGGGTTAGCCTCTTCGCGTGCGCGCCCTAGAAGCCGAGCTGCTCTCCGGCGAGGCGCTCTACCGGGAAGTCGTGCTCCACCGCCTCGCCGAGGCACGCGAGTCGGTCTGGATTTCCACCGCCAACGTCAAGGCCATGCTCGTGCCGTCGGGCGGTGGCGCTTTCCGGCCCGTCGTCGAGCTGTTCTCCACGCTGGCCGGCCGGGGCGTCGAGCTGCGCCTGCTTCACGCCGAATTGCCGTCCCGCCCCTTCCGCGCAGCCTTCGACGCAAGCTCGCTGGTGAAGCGCGGCCTCGCGCTGAAAATCTGCCCGCGCGTGCACTTCAAGTGCGTGCTCGTCGACGGCGCCTGGCTGTACCTGGGCAGCGCCAACCTCACCGGCGCCGGCCTGGGCGCCAAGCACGCCAACAAGCGCAACTTCGAGCTGGGCTTCGTTACCGAGGACTTCGACACCATCGACCGGGTCTCGGCGCTGTACCAGTCCGTGTGGCGCGGTGAACCGTGCGCCGCGTGCCGGGTGCGCGACGCCTGCCCCGACCCCATCGGCCCGGCGCTCCTCGGAGGTCGAGGCCGAGGCAGGGACCGCGGCGCGACCGGCATCGAGCTCGGACGGCCCCGGCGGCTGGGGCGGGGCTAGCCATGCGGCGCATCGAGGCCGTCCTCTTCGACCTGGGCAACGTGCTCGCTTTCCACGACAACGGCTTGCTCTTGCGCCGCTTCGCCGAGCGCACCGGGCGCACCCCGGACGAGTTGCTAGCCGCTCTCGACCCGTCCCTGTGGGACCGGGTCAACCGCGGCGCGCTGGCGGGCGACGCGCTGCGCGCCGAGCTGAACCTACGGCTGGGCGCGAACCTCACCGAGCCCGAGTTCTTGGAGCTGTGGAACTGCCACTTCACCGTCAACGCGTCCATCCTCCCGCACGTCGAGGGGCTGCTCGGCCATGTGAAGGTGCTCTTGTTGTCCAACACCAACGCGCGCCACGCGCGCTTCCTCATCGAGAAGATTCCACTCCTGTCGCGCTTCGACCGGCTGCTCTTGTCGCACGAGCTCGGGCTGGCCAAGCCCGACGAGGCCATCTTCCGCGCGGCCCTCGCCGCCGCGGGCACCGCGCCCGAGGCCACCGCGTTCTTCGACGACATTCCTGACTACGTCGAAGCGGCGCGCCGGCTGGGCGTCCGCGCGAGGCTCTTCACCGACACCAGGGCCTTCCTCGCCCAGCTCGACGCGCTCGGGCTCGGCCGCTCGCCGGGCTGAAAATCGCTCCAGGGCCGGTAAATCGGCTCGGCAGGCCTTCGCGCCCGACCGGCCGCCGCCCGCTGTTGTTCGGCGCATCGATGCCGAAGGCAGTGCGGAGGACGTAGTCGGCATCGAGCTGCTGGTGGGGGCAGTCGTCTTCAAGAAGATGCTCGCCGCCCATCGGCGCCGAGCCTTGGCCACGACGACCGCGTTTCTGATCTGGCTACGCCGACCGGGGAAAACGCTGCTCGAGCAGAGCACGAACCTCTTGTGGCTTCTCGACCATCGGTCCACTCAGAACGATGGTTGTTTTGTCGTCAGAAATCGTGATCGCCCAACTGTCTGAAGCCAGACCCGCTGCGCCGTTAATCTTCTGGTCCCACACCGCGCTCTTGATTTCGGCCCAACGCAGGGCCTGCGTACCTTTGCGCCGCTGAACTTCCAAACCGTTGTCATCGACTTTCAACACGCCAGGCATCCAGAAGCAGATCGCCCCGGCGAAGAGACCACCCAAGAGAAACATGCCCGCCATCGGCCACTGATGTGCCGACGCGAAGACCCCAGCACCAGCGAGGCCACCCACCGACACGAACAGAAACATGAAGAAGGCGCCCCCTCGTCCGACTTTGAACGTCTTCTCAGGATTCATGGGCCTCGTTATCGAAAGGGTGGAAGTTGGTGTCAACCAGATCTTCGGAGTTAGAAGAGCTTCATCGGCGCTTTCACTATCGGAGGCACCTCGGTGCCGTCGTAGTGGAACCGCGTCGTCCTGGTGTTGGTGTGGCCCAGCACAGCCGCCACCTCCTCGACCGAGACGCCACGGCCCTTCGGCCCGACCAGCTCGCCGAAGCTCCGCCCCCTGGTGGTGAACGAATGCCGAAGCTGCCCGGGGAGCCGGGGTAACTCTGCAGAATTCCTATGTGAAACCGCCGACTTGAGACCGCCTCTGGTCTTGTGCGTGGGGGAGGAAAACTCCGCCGAATACGCCAAGGAAGTCAGCGCCTTGGACCCCGAACTCGTCTTCCGCGACGTCCCAGGGAAGTCGGTCCAGCGGCCGCCTCATCCGAAGCGCCTGCGGTGACGCGGCCCGGCCCTGCATTCGCCTCGGGGCGCCGGCCGCGGGGTGCGGCACCGCCTGATTCCGGAAGGCAAGCGCGTCAGCTCGCGTGCCCCTTCTCGCTCTCCCACCCCAGTCGCAACGTCTTCTTCGCCGCCGCGCACTCCCGCAGATACAGGTTGATGAGGGTCTGGTATCGGATGCCTGTCTTCTTCGACAGGCCAACGAAGTAGGCGACGGTGTCGGCATCCAGGCGAATCGTAATCTGGCGCTTGAGTCGCCTTGCGTAGGGGTTCCGCCTGGCGCTCGAAAAGTCGTAGTTCGGTTTCATTGGCTTCGCCTTTCCTCGTATTCCCTTCGCTCCGAGGGGTTTGCCCTCCGGGCGGAGATGATTCGGATGACTTCGTCCTTCTCCCGGTAGCAGTGGCACACAAGCACGATGCGAACCTTCGAGCTCAGCCCCAGCAGGACGAAGCGCTCTTCGGACGCCGAGTGCTCCGGGTCGGAGACCAACAAGGCCCAGTCGTCATAGAAGACGGTCTGCGCTTCATCGAAGGACACTCCGTGCTTGCGCCGGTTCGCGGCGTTCTTGCCTTCGTCCCACTGAAATCGAAGCAGTTGCACGCACATATAACGTACCTACCTTGTAGTGTGCGCGCAACTGCAGGCGCCCTGGCATCCCGCAGCAGCCCCGGAAGCTGCGACCCGGCGACCGGCCAGTGCTCGGTGAAGTAGCCCGCCGACGGCAGACCGGCGTCTATTCCGACGTGAAGCGACCTCGGGAATTGGCGCGGTCCCCGCCGCGTTGTCGGACACGGAGG
>JAHFDQ010000005.1:22876-33386 GCA_023248915.1 Archangiaceae bacterium
GCGGCGCCCGACCGGCTGCCGCCCGAAATATCTTTAATGGTTATGGGGGTTTACCTACACACATCAGGTAGCATAGAGTGCGCGCGCTCCCTACCACCGGTGGGAGCCAAAAAGGCGACAAGGCGCTACAGGGCTGTAGTCTTCGCCCGACGGAGGGCCGCGCGGCACCGATGGAAGAACGTCCGGATGCGCTACTCAAGAGCGCGCTCGAAAAGATTGTCTATTTCGAAGCGCGGGCCGAGCAGCTAGCGAATGATCTCGCGACCGCGCGCGCGGAAGCCGAGCGCTCGAAGCTCGAGCTGGCCTCGGCGGCCCAACGCGAAATCGACCTGCGCAAGAAGGTCGCCGGGCTCGAAGTCCATTCCGCCCGCTCCCATCAGGACCGCGAAGAGGCGGGCCGCGTCAACGACGCCCTGCGCGCCGAACGCTCGACGCTCATCGGCAAGCTGCTCGAGGCCTCGCGCATTCACGACTCCGACCAGAAGCCCGAAGACTCAGGCTTCGACCTGGCCAGCTTCATCGCCGAGTTGCGCAGCGAGGCCCTGGCCGGGCGCGAGGCCGGCGCCGCACAGCGGGCCGCCCAGGCCGCCGCCGCGAGCAACGCCGCCTACGCCGCGTCCCGAAACCCGCAGCCGGTGCGCGAAGTCGTCACCGTGGCGGCGGTGGCCGCGCCGTCCCTCGTCACCCAGCACGCCGAACGGCTGGCCGCCGAGGGCCGCCTGAAAGTCTCTCAAGCCCAACTGCGCGAATTGACGGCCGAAGGCGAACCCTTCGCCGGCCACAGCGAAGAGACGCTGTTCGGCTTCTCGGTGCGCGAACTGTCGGCGCCCGACGCCCCGTCCCGCCAGCGAGCCGCCGAACGGCTGAAGGCGCTCGGCCACCCGGCCGCGGCGCCCGCGCTGGCGACGGCGCTGAACTGCGAGGCCGAGCCCCGGGTGCAGGTGGCGCTGCTCGCCGCCTTCGCCTCGTTCGCGCGCGCCGAGGGAGTGCCCATCGTCGAGCCGCTGTTGACCTCGACCGAGCCCGACGTGCGCATCGCGGCGCTGAAGACGCTGATGGCGCTCGACCCCAAGCGGGCCGGCCCCCACTTGGCCGCGGCGACCCGCGACCCCGACCGCGCGGTGCGGCGCCGGGCTTCGCTGCTAGCGCTCAACCTCTCGGGCGAGGCGGCGCTGGCGCTGGGCGAACAGGCCATTCAGGACGAGGACGTCGATGTCCGCGCGCTGGCGGCGCTGGTATTGGGCGCCTCGGGCGGCGACCACGCCCGCCAGTTGGTGCAAGGGGCGCTGCGCGACCGCGAGCCCAAGGTGCGGCAGGCGGCGGCGCGGTCGCTGTCGCGAATTCTGGGCCACGACGTCACCGCGGTGGTGTCGCTCGACGACGCGCAGCGAAGGCGCGAAGTCCGCCGCCTGGCCGCGCTGCCGGCGCAGCCGGTGATGCGCCCCTGGGCCCCGGCCGTCGAGGCGCCGGCCGAACCGGCCGCGGTGCCGGAAGCGCCCGAGCGGGTGCTCTCGGAAGAGCTCTGCTCGTCGCTGGTGGTCGAGGTGCGCAGCGCCATCCGCGGCCGGGCCGTGGCCGACCTGGCGGTGGCGACCTGCCGGCCGGCGGGGGTAGTGGAAGAGGCCCTGGGGCTGCTCGCCGCCCGGGGCCAGGTGGTCCGACGCGGCACGAAGTACTTCGCGGCGTGAGCGAGGCGAGGTGATGATGGAAGCTCCCAGCTACAACCCGAAGCAAACCGCCGAGCTGCTCGGAGTTCCCGTCAAGGCGCTTCAGGCGGCGCTCCGGAAAGACGCCTACTCGCCGACTGACGTCTGGGACCTGCGGGCGAAGCTTTCCAAGCGCCCTCCGTCCATCGGCAGCCGCAAGCAGCTCTTCCTCAACTTCAAGGGCGGCACAGGCAAGACGTCGCTGTCGAGCAGCTACGCCTTCCGGCTGGCCGAGATGGGCTACCGGGTGCTCTTGGTCGACCTGGACTCGCAGGGCCACGCCACCAAGTGCCTGGGCTACGAGGGCGAGGACTTCTCCCTGACGGTGCTGGACGTGCTGGTGCGAAAGGCCCCCATCGCCCTGGCCATTCAGAAGACGCCCCTGCCCAACCTCGACTTCGTGCCGTCGAACCTGTCGATGAGCACCATCGACCTGGCGCTGATGCCGCTGGCCGGCCGCGAGTTCAAGCTGCGCAACGCGCTCAAAGAGGTGGACGGCCAGTACGACGTCATCATCTTCGACGCGCCGCCGTCCTTCGGGCTGTTGAACCTGAACGCGCTGATGGCCGCCGACGACCTGTTCGTGCCGGTGCTGGCCGACTTCCTGTCGTTCCACGGGCTGAAGCTGCTCTTCGAGACGGTGCAAAGCCTCGAGGAAGACCTGGGCCACGTGCTCGACCACGTCTTCATCATCGTCAACGCCTACAACGCCACCTACAAGCTGGCGAAAGAGGCCATCGAAGCGCTGCGCACGCACTACCCCGAGTACCTGCTGCCGCAGTTGGTGCGGCAGTGCACCAAGTTCGCGCAGGCGTCGAGCGAGGGCGTCCCGGTGTTCCTCGCCGACCGCGAGTGCAAAGGGGCGCATGACATTCAGGCCATCATCAACGAGGTGACGTCCCGCCTCGCCACCAAGCAGGCCAAGCCTGTCGAGTCGAAGCGCGCCGTCTAGGCGCCACCGAGGGAGGAATCATGAAGAAGGCTTTCGACCAAAACGTCTCGCGCACCAAACCGCGGCTCCGCCTGGGCGCCGCGCTCGCCGAAGTGGCCCCCGACGAGATTGAGTTCGCCCGCGAAGTGATGGCGGCGCCCTCCGTCGTCGAGCCCGTGGTTCCGGACTTGGGCGCGCAGGTGAGGGCGCGCGTCGAGCAGGCCCACGCCCCAAGGCCCACCGCGAGCGAAGCCATGCAACGGGCGCTGGGAGCGTCCGCCGCCGAGGCCGAGAGCGGCCCGGCCGAGGCCGTCGTGGCCGAAGCGGCGCCGGTGGAAGCCTACCGGCCCCTGCCCCCTGCCCCGGTGGCCGTCGAGCCGGCGGCGCGGTTGGCTCCGAAGGCGAACCGCCCCCTGCAGGTGCCGGTGGCGTCGGTCGAGGCGCCGCGCGTCCGGCCAGCGCCGGTTGCTGTCGTCTCGGCGCCCCCGGTGCGGCCGGTCTCGGCGCCCGCGGCCCACGCTGCCCCCCCGCCCAGCCAGGTCGAGGTGCAGACGCCGAGCGCGCCCGCGCAGCTCGAGCTGTCCCCCGAGGTGCGCCGCGAGAGGCTGAAGGAAAGGCTGCAAGCGGTTCGCGAGAACCCCCGCCCCGAACCGCTGCCGCCGACGGTGGCCGAGGCCGGAGTCCTCGCCGTCGAACGCATCGCCACGCTTCAGGCCGAGCTCGGAAAACTCAAGGCGGTGAACCTGGCGCTGGCGCAAGACCTCGAGTCGGCGCGGCGCCAGGCCGAACGCGCCACCGAAGAGGCGCGGCTGCGGATGGACGAGGCGCGCCGGCTTTCCACCGAGATGGAAGCGCGGGCGAAGCTGCTCTCAGACTTGGAGCGCGAGCTGTCGTCGCTCGAGGGCGAACGCGACGAGGCGCTGCTCGCGTTGCAGGAATCGCGGCAGACGCTCGAGGCCAACAGCCACGAGAGAGAATCGCTCCGCGCCGAAATCGCCAAGCGCGAGCAGTCGCTCGCCGACAGCCTGTCGGAAGAAGAGCGGCTGGCCGGTGAGCTCGAGGCCGCGCACGACGATGCCACGTCGCTCCGACGGGCGCTCGACGCCCTCCGGTCCGAGCGCGACACCCTCGCGCGCCAGGTGGGCGACCTGACCGTCGAGCGCGCCGACTTGCTCGAGGCCAGGAAAGCGCTGCAAGCGGTGCACAAGGCGCTGTCTCACGCCGTCGTGCGCTGACTCTGGAGAGGGACACAGGGTTGCCGTTCTGGTCCGAGGCCATAGAGCCCGCAGCGCCGCCGAGCTGAGAACTGAACGGCGACGGGGAAACTTCGGGCGACGGTCAGAACGCGCCGGGCGGTTCGTATTTGTCGATGAAGTCGAGATAGTCAAACGCGCCAGGATATTTCTTGGAGTACGTCTCCAAGTTCGCTCGCATCGCGTCCAGGTACTCGTCCTTCCACGCCGCCATCCATCCGGGCAGCGGCTCCAGGGCGTCAGCGAGATCGAGTATTTGCTGCGCCTTTCCCGCTTGCGCAAGAAGCCGCGCCTCCACGAGCGCACGGTAGAGGATGAATAGCAGCCGTCGCTGAAGGTTGGTTGGCATCGTCATGGCACAAGTAGCACCTGGTCAGTCGGCACCGTCGGCGCCGGCCCAGGCAGGCCGAGCTGCTGCACCTCGATCAGCGTCACAATGTGTCCCGTCGAACCTGTCGATGAGCACCATCGACCTGGCGCTGATGCCGATGGCCGGCCGCGAGTTCAAGCTGCGCGGCGCGCTCAAAGAGGTGGACGGCCAGTACGACGGCATCATCTTCGACGCGCCTCCGTCCTTCGGGCTGTTCGATGGAGACCGCATTTGGACCTACTGGCTGGCGTCGAGAGCGAGCCGGAACTCGGGCTCAATGGCGGCAGCGCGGGAGCATCGGCGAGCTCTCTTTGTTCCACGAGACGCACTCGTACTGCCCGTAGGGGGTGGACGTCGCGTGCGCTTCGAGAACTCCCAGCGTTCGTTCGCTCGAACGCCTCGGAGATGTTCATCGTCGAGAAGGGTCCTGATAGAACGCCCCCAAGTAGCGAACGAGAGGGGACTCCCCCATGCCGACTCAGCGGTATTCAGTAACGCAGCCGCCTATCGAAACGTTGTTCACCTGGATCAACTCCGAGGAGATCGCCATTCCGGAGATCCAGCGTCCGTTCGTCTGGGATGCGTCGAAGGTCCGCAACCTCCTCGACTCCCTCCTCCATGGGTTCCCCGTGGGCTACCTCATCGCCTGGCGGAACCCGGACGTGCGCCTGAAAGATGGCTCCAAGTCCGCGGGAAAACGCATCCTTATCGATGGCCAGCAACGGGTCACGGCGCTCATGGCCTCTTTGCTGGGCCGCGAGGTCGTCAACAAGGGCTACGAGACGACCCGGATCACCATCGCATTCCAACCGGCGAGCGAGAGGTTCGAGGTCTCGAACCCGGCCATTGCCAAGGACAAGTCGTGGATCCCGGATATCTCCGTCATCTTCAGCCCGAAGACGTCCCTCTTTGAGCTCGTGAACGACTACTGCCGCGAGAACAGCGGCACGAGGCAGGACAGCATCTTCCGCAGTCTGGAGAAGCTGAAGGGCATCACCAGCAACCAGATCGGTCTCATCGAACTCGCCTCCGAGCTGGACATCGAGACCGTTACGGAGATCTTCATCCGGGTCAACTCCGAGGGCGTGCCGCTCGGGCAGGCCGACTTCGCCATGTCGAAGATTGCCGTGAACGAGACCTACGGCGGGAACACGCTACGGAAGGCCATCGACTATTTCTGCCACCTCGCGGTTGCCCCCGACTTCTACGGCGTCATCGAGAAGAACGACTCCACCTTCGCCACGAGCGAGTTCTTCCAGCAGATGTCCTGGCTGCGCAATGAGAACGACGACCTCTACGACCCGTCGTACACCGACATGCTCCGGGTCGCGTTCACGTCCGAGTTCCGACGCGGGAGGCTCGAAGACCTCGTGGCGCTACTCTCCGGCAGGAACTTCGAGACCAAGCAGTACGAGGAGGCCATCGTTCAGGACTCGTTCACCCGGCTAAAGAGCGGGGTGACGCGGTTCTTGAACGAGACGCACTTCAAGCGCTTCATCATGATCATCCGCTCCGCGGGCTTCGTGGACGCCTCGATGGTCGGCTCGCAGAACGCTCTAAACTTCGCCTACATCCTCTACTTGACGCTCCGGGAGATGAAGGTCCCCGACGCCGACATCGAGAGGCACGTCCGGCGCTGGTTCGTCATGTCGATCCTGACGGGCCGGTACTCGGGATCGCCGGAATCGACCATCGACTATGACATTCGCCAGATCCACTCCCTGGGTGTGGCGGCGTACACCGACACGCTTCTTCGCGGCGAGTTGTCCGATGCGTTCTGGGACGCCGCGTTGCCGCAGGAACTCGACACCTCCGCCTCGGCAAGCCCCCACTTCAAGGTCTTTCTAGCTGCGCAGGTGAAGCTCGGCGACAAGGGCTTTGTGTCGAAGGACATCACGGTGCGGGAGTTGATCGAGGTGAAGTCCGACGTCCACCACGTTTTCCCCAAGGACTTCCTCAAGAAGAACGGGCTGTCGAGAGGTCAATACAACCAGGTGGCAAACTACGCCGTCACCCAGAGCGAGATCAACATCGCCATCGGCAACAAGGAGCCCCGCGTCTATTTCGGCGAGTTGAAGGAGCAGTGCCAGGGTGGCAAGAAGCGTTACGGCAACATCACTGACCTGGACGAGCTTTCGGCCAACCTGGCGATGCACGGCATCCCCGATGGCGTAGACCAGATGGGCACTGCAGACTTGCCGAGGTTCCTGGCCGAGCGCCGGAAGTTAATGGCCAAGAGGATTCGCAAGTACTTCGAGACGCTATAGTGCTGCCGCCGCCGCGCCCCGGAGCTTTGGCTAGGCGCAGTGCGCCTCGTCGCCATCACGTAGCCCGACAGCCGGCGAGCCGCGGCTGGTCGGACGCATGCGCGGGAAAGCCCCGCTACTATAAACGATCGTGCGCTTTGATGCTGGAAAGCGGCGCCGCGTCGGTTTCTCAATAAACACAACAAACACAACTATAGCATGTCTCGAGTTGCGTTTGTGGTGTATTCGGCTTAGCTTTCCCCTCGTGCGAACGAAGTTCACTCACATCCTCACACAAGCCGAGGGCGACGATCTCTTGACGACCGGAGAAGCGTCCCGTCTGCTCGGTACCTCTCGCCAGCACGTCGTCGACCTCTGCAATGCGGGCAATCTTCCCTATCGGGTCGTCGGCAAGCACCGTCGCATCTCCCGTCATGACGTTGAGGCGCTGCGAACGGGCAGCGCGCGCCTCACTCGAGATCAGCTACGGAGCCTTTGGCTTTCGCACGCGGTCGCGGCACGCATCGTGGAAGAACCTGAGGCCGCGCTGAGCCGGGCGCGCCACAATCTCGAGCGCATGCTTCGCTCGTCGGTCCGAGGGGCTGCGAGGGTGTGGCTCCAACAATGGCAGGAGCTGTTGAATCGGCCGATCGAAGACATCCTCGAGGCCTTGACGTCTCGGTCCCCGCGCTCGCGAGAGCTACGGCAGAACACTCCGTTCGCTGGAGTACTTCCCGAAGCACAACGCCACGCGGTGCTAGGGGGCTTTGCGCGAGCCTGGCGCGAGGACAAGGTGTCGTGACGCGGGCGCAGCTGGCGCACGTCCTTCGGGCCGCAGCGAGCATCTCTGGCGACCCGAACATCCTGGTCGTGGGGAGCCAAGCAATTCTCGGGTCCCACGCCGAAGACGAGCTTCCCGAACTCGCTTGGATCTCAATCGAGGCGCGCGCGAGGTGCGTCGAAAAACATGACTTGGTGATTTCGAAGCTCGCCGCTCTGCGCGAGAAGGACAAGGAATTCGCCCGCGCGTTGCTGGACGCCGGCTTGGTCGATGTAGCTACGCTGCTCGAGAGGGTCGATCTACTCAACTGCGTGCCGAAGCCAACGCAACACGCGGTGCGAATGTGGCTGGAAGGCGCTTCCCGTCGCACAACGAACCGATAGGACTCACCCCCCTACGAAGGCGTGCGCTTCGAGAACCTCCCCGCGTTCGTTGCCCGAGTTTCGGACCGTTGCTACGCTTCGAGCGTGTCGCCCACCGTCTTTCTAGAGGGAAAGTACCGGGCATTCTTCTTCTCGCGCGAGGAAGCGCGAATTCACGTGCACATCAGCTCTCCGGACGGCGAGGCGAAATTCTGGTTGGAGCCAGTCCTCGCGCTGGCCGCCCACACAGGCCTGACCCGTAAAGAGCTCACCCGAATGCAGCACATCATCGAGGCCCATCATGCGGAAGTCGTTCGCGCGTGGCGAAAGCACTTCAGCTGAGGTCGAGATTCTCGCGCTCACGCCCAACGCGCTGTGGATCATGGTCCGCGGCGTCGAGTGCATGCTCGACTACCGGCGGTTTCCTTGGTTTCGGCGTGCCACGATTGACGATGTTCGCCGCGTCGAGCTGCGCTTCGAGCACCTTCATTGGCCGACCCTCGACGTCGACCTCGACGTGAGTTCCCTGAAGGAGCCCGAGCGGTTCCCACTGCTGTCGAAACATTAGACTCGAACCGCCCTCAGGCGTCGCAGCCGAGCGCCACCGCCAGCGCGCTGCACAGCCGGCGCAACGGTTCGGCCCGGAGCCGGCCGAGGTGGCGCCTCAGCCGGCTCTTCTCGACGGTCTGAATGTGGTCAAGGTTGACCGCCGACGAGTGCTTGAGCCCGTCGTCGGCGCCCACCACCACCTCGCTCGGGATGCCTCGAATCGTGGACGTCACCGGGGCCACCATCACCGTATGCAGCACCGCGATGGCTTCGTCGCGGCTCAGCACGACGACCGGCCGGAGCTTGTCGGGCCCCCGGAACTCGTACATCCAGACGTCGCCCCGGGTCAGTAGCTCGGCCATGTGCTCTCGCCGGCCCAGCCTTCGAGCTCAGGCGCCCCCTTGCCCGCGTAGCCCTTCTTGTAGGCCTCGGCGATGCCGGCGCGGCGCCTCGTCTTCAGGTAGGCGGAAACGGCTCGGCGAAACACGGCCGACCGCCCTTCCCTGCGAACTTCGTCGTCCTTGTCGAGCGCGGCCAAGAGCTGCTCGTCGACGGTTATCTGAATGGCTCTCATGATGTGTATAACTTATGTCGATAATCGATAGATGCCAATCCCGGCCGCGCAGGGGCCCGCGACGCCCCGGTGACCCGTCCGGGACGAAGGGGCGTTCACCGAGACGAGATTCGACTCCATGGGCTTGGTCTCGAGCGCGTTCCCCGATGTTCTGGCTGGAAGCTAGAGTGGTCGCCGCCGAGTACGGCACCCATGGAGATCTGTCGATGGCTCGAGCCAGGCGGAAGAAGGCGAGGAAGGACAAGTGTTCGTCGTGCGGTGCGACAGGGTATTCGGGAGGGGTCTGTGCAAAGTGTGGGCTCGCCCCGTCGCCATTCGCCGACCCTGACTGGGCCAGCAAGCGAGAAGCCATCGACCTCCCCGAGGCGTCAGAAGAGGGCGACGAGGAAGAGGAGGAATAAAAGGAAGAGGAACCAGCTGGCAGTGAGGAGGACGTGGTCATGTTGAGGGGCGCGCTCGAAGCGCTCAGCGCAAGAATCGCCATGGCGGCGCCGAAGGTGGCCCGCGGGTTCTCGCCGCCTCGCGCCGCTGCCGAGGTACGAGAACGGCTTTCTTTCTTCAATGACGGGAAAGGCCCCACCCCGGTGCTCACGACCTGGTTCACCTGGAGAGACGGGCAACGCAAGGACGAGATGCGCTTCATGCCGGAGAGCGACCTGCACGCCAACTCGCTCGACCAGGCGATCGCACGACGAGATTGGCTGCGGCGCTTCGCGCGCACCGAGCAGTTGGCTGGCTACAGGACGTTTCTGGAGCGGACGGATTTCCTTCCTCTCGTCTCTACGGGCACAGGTGATGAGTACATCTACGAGCTGCAGCCCGGAGGTTGGTGCGGTATCGCCTTCTTCGACCATGAGTGCCCCGACGTGTATTGCTGCGAAGACGGGAAGACTGTTGCGGGTGTGAGGTCTGTAGGCGACTTCGTCGACGAGACGTTGTCTCGTTGGGAGCAGGTCGAACCCGAGCCCGAGGGGCTCTTGAGACGACTGGTTGGACGTTTTCGCCGGTCGTCCTAGCGCCTTCGAGGTAGCCGCGCTCTTGCGGCGGCAGATGCCAATCCCAGCCGGGCGGTTGGTGTACGGTGGGCGCGATGCGCGCGCCGTCCGCCTTGCCCGAACCGACTCCCCGCCCCGCCGCCGACTCGGTGGTGGTGAGCGAGATATTCCTGTCCGTCCAGGGCGAGTCGTCGCACGCGGGCAAGCTGTGCGGCTTCGTGCGGCTGACCGGGTGCCACCTGCGCTGCACTTACTGCGACACCGACTACGCCTTCGACGGCGGAGAACGGCTGGCGGTGGCCGAGGTCGTCCACCGGGTGGCGGCGCTGGGTTCTCCGCTGGTGGAAGTCACCGGGGGCGAGCCGCTCTTGCAGCCGGGCGTCTACCCGCTGCTGGACGCGCTCCTGGCCGCGGGCCATACCGTGCTGCTCGAAACCTCCGGCGCCGTCGACATTCGCCGCGTGCCGGCGGGCGTGCACAAGATTGTGGACCTGAAGACGCCGTCCTCGGGCGAGCACGCGCGCAACGACTACCAGGTGCTCGACGCGATGGGCCCGGACGACGAGCTGAAGTTCGTCATCGGCAGCCGCGCCGACTACGAGTGGACGCTCGAGCAGGTACGCCACCGGAACCTCGCCGCGCGCCCGTTCGGCCTGTTGTACTCGCCGGTGACCGGCGCGCTCGAACCCGCCAAGCTCGCCGAGTGGCTCATCGCCGACCGGCTGCCGGGACGCCTGCAGCTC
>JAHFDQ010000138.1:0-2802 GCA_023248915.1 Archangiaceae bacterium
GTTTTCATCGTTTCCGCAACCTACGTGCTACCTCGCGGCCGCTCAAGGCGAGGCAAGACCCGCCCGCCGAGGTCGCCGCTGACCCACCATACCCGGCCGATTTTTCGAGGTGTTGTACCGTGTCACAACATGTAGAGCACTTGTTGTCTCTATATAGTGGTATGGTAAAGTGCCTCGGAGAATGAGCGGGGAGGGGGCTCTGCGCTCTGCTTCAGTCGGGGCCGATGGGCTCCCACTCCGGCGCTTCGGGCCGGGCGGGACCGTTACGGAATGGTCTGAGATCAGCTCCCGTTCCGAGCGCTCAGAGGGAAGCCTCCCGCCAGGCCCCATCCTCTGACCATTCCGTAGCGCGGCCGGGAGCCGAGCCCGGGCCTGCCGACGTTCGGGCCCCGGCTTACAAGAAAGTCCCGAGGTTGTCGGGCCGGCACCTTGCGGAGGTTGGCGCCCGCCTCGCCCAGCGCCCTTCCGTCGGCACCCCTTTACGGGCAACCGGGCACCCCTTCCTACCCGAAGCCCAGCGCCCGCCCCCCCTGATACACCGCGAAGCTGGCCAGCCACGCCAGCACCGTCATGTAGCTGAACAGGAACGCCGGCCACTTCCAGCTCCGGCTCTCGCGCCGCACCACCGCCAGCGTGCTCATGCACTGGGCCGACAGCGCGAAGAACACCATCAGCGACAGCCCCACCAACGGCGGGTAGGCCGGTGCACCATCAAGCCGGCGCTCGGCGCGAATCCGGTCGCGCAACAGGCCTCCCGACTCCTCGGCGTCCTTCCCCAGGCCGTACACCACCCCCAGCGTGCTGATGAACACCTCGCGCGCCGCGAAGGCCCCCACCAGCCCCACGCCGATCTTCCAGTCGAACCCCAGCGGCGCGATGACCGGCTCGATCAGCCGCCCCAGCTTGGCACCGTAACTGGCCCGCAACCGCTCGGCCGAGGCTTGCATTTCGAGCGCCGCCAACTGCTCGACCGTCGCTTTCTCTCGAGCGACCGCCAGCTCGGCCGACACCGCAGCTCCGCGCGGGAAGTACAACAACGCCCAGAGCACGATCGTGCACGCCAGAATCACCCGCCCGGCCTCGGACAAGAACGACTTCGCCCGGAGCCACATCTGTCGAGTCACCACTGCCAACCGGGGCAGCCGGTACGGCGGCAGCTCGAGCAACAGCGGCACCCTCGGCCCCTTCAGCACCGTCCGCCCCAGAATCGCAGCCGACGCCAGCGCGCAGAACGCGCTGAACAGGTACATCGCAACCATCGCCGCCACCTGAACCGGCACGAAGCCCAACAGATACCTTCGCGGCGGCAGCATCGCGGCGATCACCAGCGTGTACACCGGCAGTCGCGCCGAGCAGGTCATGAACGGCACCGCCAGCATCGTCACCAGCCGGTCGCGGCGCCGCTCGAGCGTCCTCGTCGCCATGATCGCCGGCACCGCGCAGGCGTACCCCGACAGCATCGGCACGAACGCCCGCCCATGCAGTCCGATGGCGCGCATGCCCCGGTCCACCAGGAAGGCGACCCGCGACATGTACCCAGAGTCCTCCAGGAACCCGAGCAGGAAGAACAGCAGCAGAATCTGCGGCAGGAACACCAGCACCGACCCGACTCCGCCGATCACCCCGTCCGCGACCAGGTCGGCCGCCACTCCCGCCGGCAGCAGCAGCCGCGCCACCGCGCCCAGCCAGTCGAACACCTTCTCGGTGCCGGTGATCAGCGGTTCACTCCACGAGAACAGCGCCTGGAACAGAATGCCCATCACCGCCAAGAACAGCGCCGTGCCCAGCACGGGGTGCAACACCCAGCGGTCGATTCGCTCGGTCGCGCTTCGCGGCTCCGCCACCCTCGCGGGCGCCAGCGCCAGCCCGTCCAGCCACGCCCACCGAGACCCGATGATCTCGCTGTCGAGGTCTCTCCCGGCCGCCGCCGCCCCGGCTCGAATCTCCTTTACCTCGGACCGCACCTCGCGCGTGACGCCCGTCAGCTCGTCCCCCTCGCCCACCGACAGCAGCGCCCAGAGCGCCATCGCCCGCGCCTCGCGCGGACTCGACGCCACCAGCTTCGGGCTCAGCCTCGCCGCGTCCGCTTCGAGCGCGGCCGGGTAATGGAAGGCCGGCGACGCCCGCCCCTTCGCCGGGTCGGCCAGCACCTCTTGCACCCGCGCCCCCAGCGCCTCGAAACCTTCCCCCGTCCGCGCGCTCACCTCGACCACCGGCACTCCCAGCGCCTTCTCCACCCGCGCCGTGTCGGGCGCAGCCCCAAGCGCTCTCGCGGCGTCGATCAGGTTTAGCGCCACCACCACCGGCACGTCGGCTTCCAGCAACTGCGCGACGAAGTACAGGTTCCGCACCAACTGGGTCGCGTCCACCACCACCACCACCAACGCCGGGCGCTTGTCCCCCCGCTCGAACAGCGCCCTCACCGCGATCTGCTCTTCCTCTGACCTCGCAGCGAGCGAGTAGGCCCCCGGGACGTCGAGGACTTCGATCTCACCCGTGGGCAGCTTCCACCGCCCCGACTCGCGCTCGACCGTCACTCCCGGGTAATTGCCGACCCGCGAGCTCGACCCCGTCAGGCGGTTGAAGACGCTCGTCTTTCCGGTGTTGGGGTTGCCGGCCAAGGCAATCACGGACACGGCGCTCACGCCGCCTTGACGACGTCGCCCGGCGGCCGCGCCGGCACGGCCTCGGTCGCCAGCGGGACCACCGAGATGGCGATCGCCTCGGCTTCCGCCCGCCTGAGCGAGAACCGACACCCGCGTATCTCTATATGCAGCGGGTCACCCAACGGGGCGATACCCA
>JAHFDQ010000138.1:2812-11715 GCA_023248915.1 Archangiaceae bacterium
GCTCGAGCAGCCTCCGCCGGAAGGCCGGGTCGCCTCCCACCGCGCGGATTCGAACCGCCTTCCGAAGGGGAATCTGAGCCAAGGTCGTCACTGCGCAGCAACCTAGCGACTTTGAGAACGATTGTCAAAATGCAACCGTCCGCTTCACTGACAGGCGACAAGAGACTCAAGTAAATTTAGTATTTTGCACGGCGCCGGACGTGGGCGAGGATTCGGCGGGGTCCATGGAAGAACCGAAGCGACAAACGACCAGGGTCAAGCCCTCGCGGGTGCTCGTGCGCATCGCCAGCGCCGAGGCCATGCGCACGCACTACCTGAAGGACTTGTCCGAGCGGGGGCTCTTCCTCAAGGTCGACAAGCCCCTACCGGTGGGCGCGGAGGTCGTGCTCGAGCTGGTGCCACCCGGGTGGGACAGCTCGCTGCCTTTGGCGGGCCGGGTGGTGCGGGTGGCGGACGACTCGGCCGCGCGGGCCGCGGGCGCGGCGGGCATGGCGCTGCGCTTCGACAAGCTCGAGCCCGAGATCGAAAAGCGGCTGAAGGCGCTGGTCGACGAGTACGCGAGTCCACCGGCCGCGGCGCCGGGTGGTCAGTCCGAGGTCGAGCGCCTGAAGACGCAGATTCAGGGCCTGGTCTTCGAGCTGGGAGCGGCGCGCGAGGCGCGGCAGGCGATCGAAGCGAAACTCACAGCCGACGGCAAGGGCCTGGCCGAAGCGCAGCAGAAGGCGGACAACCTCGCGCGCGCCAACCTGGAATTGCTCACCCGGTGCGAGTCGCTGAAGTCAGAGCTGGCGGCGAAGGGTGGCGCCGCGGCGTCCGGCCAAGGCGCGGCCGGGCTGGCCGAGGCGCACGCGCAGGTCGCCTCGGCGAGGGTCGAGCTCGCCCAGGCGCAGGGCCAGCTCGGCGCGGCCAAGCAGTCGGCCACGGCGCACGAGAAAGAGGCGACCGACGCCCGCGCTCAGGTCGAGCGCCTGAACACCGAGAAGAAGCAGATCGAGCAGCGCTGGCTCGAAGAGGCCGAGCGCGTCGCCATCGAGCTCGAGAAGCTCCGCACCGCCCAAATCGAGGGGGCGCGCCAGCTCGAGCTGCTTCAAGTCAAGGCGCGCGAGCTGACCCAGTCCCTGACCGCCGAGCGCGCGGCGCGCCGGGCCGTGGAGGAAGCGGTGGCGGGCGACAAGCGCGCCCGGGCGGCGGCCGAGAGCAAGGTCGAAACGCTACAGAAGCAACTGACCGAGGCCAAGGCCGCGCGCGCCGACGCGGGCGCCGCCGACGGCAAGGCCAAGGCGGCGGCGCAGCAGCTCGAGACCGAGCGGGCGCACACCGCCAAGCTCGAGGCGCGCCTGGCCGAGGCCACCGAACAGCTCGAGCGCGCCAAGGTCAAAGAGCGCGACCTGCGCCGCCTGCTGAGCATGGTGCCGGCCGGCGGCGGGGGCGAGGCGGTGGTGGTCATCGAGGACGAGAGCGAGGCCCCGCCCCCTCAGGAAGAGGCCACCATCGAAGTGGCCGACACCGGCCTCGACGAGCTCGTCCAGGTGGAAGAGGACGCTGCGCCTGCCGCGCCCGAGTCGATTCAGCTTCAAGACATGGCGTCACTCGACGCCGAGCCCATCTTCGACGCGACGGCGAACCTCGAGCCCCTCGTCACCGACACCATCACCGAAGAGACGCCGGTGCCGGCGGTCGAGCCGGCGGTGATCGAGCTCTTCTCGGCGGACGACACCCCGACGGTCATCCCGAGCCCCGACCTGGCCGCCGAGCTCTTCGGCGCCGAGACGGAAAGTCCCGAACCCGCGCCGGCCGAGCCGCTGGCCACCCCGCAGCCGGTGACCGAGAGCCCGGGCGAGGGCAGCTGGAGCACGCCCGCGCCCGACGTCGCCGCGTCGGGGCTCGGCGGGGAGTGGGGCGAAGCGGTGCCGCCTCCGCCGCCGTCCGAGTGGGGCGACGTCCCCGGCGAAGAGGCGATGTTCGAGGCCGAGTCCGGCGAGAGCTCGTCGGCGGACGGCCCGACGGCCGAGATCGAGTTCTCGGCGTCCGGGCCCACCGAAGAGATGCCCGACCTCGACGCCGACGCCGTCGAGCAGGACGGCGAGCAGCCCCCGTCGCTGGCGTCGGCGCCCGTCCGGGCCACCACCGAAGACTGGGCCTTCCTCGACCTGTCCGAGATTCCCGCGTCGATGACGCCCACGCTCGATGGGCCGCTGCCCTACGAGGTGCCCGAAGAGCTCACCCCGCGCCCCGCGCCGGCGCCGACCGCCCCCGGCACTCAGCCCATCGAGCTGGCCGAGTTCGAGAAGAGGGTGCGCGCCGGAGCCCGCCTCGCCCGGACGCAGCGGTTCTACCAACAGAAGCCGGGCGACGCGTCGGAAGACATGGTGAACGCCTGGCTCGCCGAAGCCGACACCCTGCTCGCCCTGGTGCGACTCGCCAAGGGCCGGCTCTCGGCCGACCGCATCACGAAGGTGCTGCACGGCCACTACTCGCGCGGCCTGCTCGAGCTCGCCGCCGGTTAGCCCTCAACACGCCCCAAGGAGAAGAACGGATGAAGACGCTCGCGCTCGCCGCCGCGGCGCTCGTGGCCCTGCCGGCCGCCGCCGAGCCTGACGCCCCCGCCGCGCGCTGGTACGAGAAGTCCCAGCTCTTCGGCTACGCCAAGGCCGGCTACTTCTTCGTCACCCCGGCCGCCGACGACGCCTTGCTCGGCGCGCGCGACGGCTTCCGGATGATCAACCTGCGCGTCGGCCTGTCGCTGAAGCCGGCCGACCAGCTCGAGGTGGTGGCGTCGGTGGACGGCGCCCAGCCCAGGCGCGACGCGGCCGATCCGCTCGCGGGCAGCCGCGTCGTCGAGCTGAAGGACGCGTACCTCGAGTGGACGCCCAGCCGCTTCGCCGGCCTGCGCATCGGCCAGTTCAAGGCGCCCCTCGACGCCGAAGAGCTGTTGCCCGACGCGCAGTTGCCCTTCATCACTCGCTCGGTGGTGTCCGACGGCGCGGTGCCGCCCGACGCCTACCCGGTCGAGGGGTTGTCGCTGAGCCGCCAGGTGGGCCTCCAGGTCGCGTCCGAGCGGCTGGGGTCGGACACGGCCGGCTTCCGCTACGCGGTGGCGGTGGTCAACGGCAACGGGGCCAACGTGCTGAACAACGACAACAACCTCGTCACCCCGG
Organism: Archangiaceae bacterium; assembly: GCA_023248915.1. GTDB lineage: Bacteria > Myxococcota > Myxococcia > Myxococcales > Myxococcaceae > JAHFDQ01. The sequence goes on from JAHFDQ010000138.1 coordinate 5,971, forward strand.
TGGCTCGGGTCAGCTACGAGTACCAGGACTTGGTGACGGTTTCCGCCAACGCCGCCTACGACGCGCGCCTGGAAGGCGTGCGCCCCAACCGGCTGCCGAGCAGCCGGCTCTCCTACGGCGGAGACGTCTCGGTCCGCGCGGGCGGGATCGATCTCTTGGGAGTGGTGCTCATGCGCAACACCACCCACCCGGGTTCGGGCCTACCGTCCGAGAGCGCCCTCGGGTGGCTGGCCCAGGCGCACTACCTGCACAAGGAATCGGGGCTCGAGGGCGGGGTGCGCTTCGCGTCGTACGAGCCGTCGAGCGTTGTGCCCGACGACCGGGTGATGGAAGGAGCGGCGATGGTCGCCTACACCTTGAAGTCGGCGCCGCTTCGGCTGCTCCTCCAGTACACGCTGCGCCTCGAGGAGGCGGCGGTCGCCGTCTCGAACGACAGCGTGGACGTGATGGGTCAGGTCAGCTGGTGAAGAAGTTTCTCCCCGTAGCCTTGGCGCTGGCGTTCGTCGCCGGCTGTCCGAAGCCCGAGCCGCAGCGGGCGCGGGCCACTCGCATCACCAGCCGCGAGCAGCTGGTGGGCGGGCAGCGGGCGCTGGGCGAGGTCGGCGACTTCAAGCTCTCGAACGGCCTCATCCACGCGGTGGTGCAGAACATCGGCCACTCGCGCGGCTTCGGAGTCTTCGGCGGCTCGCTGATCGACGTGGACCTGGTGCGGGGCGGCCAGGCGAGCGGCGCCACCGGCGTGGCGGGCGGCGATTACTTCACCGAGATGTTCCCCTCGTTCTTCCTGCAGGCGATCGAGCCCGAGACGGTCGAGGTCGCCGACGATGGCGCCGACGGCCGGGCGGTCATCCGGGTGACGGGGCGCGGAGCCGACTTCCTGTCGATGACTCACCCCATCAACGAGTTGGTGGTTGGCCAGGGGGCGATGCAGTACCAGGTGGACTACGTGCTCGAACCGGGCAAGCAGTACCTGAAGATCATCACCTCGATGACGAACATCGGCGACACCCAGCCGGTCTTCTTCCAGGAATTCCCCTACGGCTACGTGACGCTGCTGGGGGAAGGGCAGCGGCTCTTCGTGCCGGGCAAGGCCGGGTACGACATGCGCTTCCGGCTGGACGACGTCTACAAGCAGCCGTCCACCCTCAGCGCGATTCCGGGCGAGGTGGCGCCGATGATGGCGACCGACGGCACCGGCGTCTCCTACGGAGTGGCGGTGGGAAGGGTGGGCGCGGGCTACCTGGCCAACAAGCCGGACTACTACCCGACCGCCAAGCCGGACTCGCTGCTCATTCCCTTGGCCTCGGGCTCGTTCCTGGCGACCTTGTGGGCCAAGCCGCCGCCGACGTTGGCGCCGCGCAAGTCGTTCAAGTTCGTCGGGTACCTGGCGGTGGGCAGCGGCGACGTGGGTTCGGTGCAGCGGGTGCTCTACGGCATCGACGACGAGGAAGGCGGCCGGAAGCCCACGGCCACCGGCACGTTCTCGGGCACCGTGCGCGAGGACAAGACGCACACCCCGCTCGCCGGCATCACCGTCACGCTGCAGAACGCGGCGGGCGACTACATCGGCTCGACCAAGACATTGGCCAGCGGCGCCTACTCGCTGCCGGTGCCGCCCGGCAAGTACCGGGCGCTGGCCTCCGACTCGAACCGGTCGCCGGCGCGCTCGGAAGCGACGGCCGAAGTCGCCGAGGGCGGCACCGCCAACCTCGACCTGACGATGGAAAGGCTGGCCAGCCTGACGGTGTCGGTGCGCGACGAGACCGGCCGGCCGATGCCCTCGAAGATTTCCCTCGAGGCCACCTACGACTACGCCGGCGACGTGCCGCCCAGGGCCCACCTCTACGACTTGAAGATCGGCGAGCGGGTGCGCCCGAGCGACTTAGACGCCGACACCGCGGACGACCCCGCCACCCGCCGCTACCTGGAAGCGCACTGGTTCGCGCCGAGCGGCACCGCGGGCCAGGAAGTGAAAGCGGGCCAGTACCGGGTCTATGCGTCCCGGGGCGTCGAGTACGACTTGCCCTACGCCGAGGTGACGCTGACCGCGGGGGAAGAGCGCCAGGTGCAGCTAACCCTCCACCACGTGCTGCCCACGCCCGGGGAAGTGAGCGCCGACCTGCACGTGCACTCGATCGGCTCGGTCGACTCGGACATGGCGCTGACCGAGCGGGTGGCGAGCTACGCGGCCGAAGGGGTCGACTTCATCTCGTCGACCGACCACAATTACGTCTCGGACTTTGCGCCGACGACCGAGGGGCTGGGGCTGTCGGACTGGCTGCGCACCACGGTGGGGCTCGAATTGACGACGCTCGAGATGGGCCACTTTAACGCATACCCGCTGAAGCTCGACCCGGCCTCGGTCACCCACGGCAGCATCGGCATGGCGGGCCTCGCGCCGGGCCCGGTGCCGCAGAACTGGTTCGACTGGTTCCGCCGGAAGCCGGGAGACCTCTTCGCCAACCTGCGCTCGCTGGGGAAAGATCCTCAAAACACCCTGGTGCAGGTGAACCACCCGCGCGACTCGATCATGGGCTACTTCAGCCAGTTCAACATGGGCGGCTACACCGGAGCGCCCCTGCCGTTCTCGGGCTCGTTCCACCTCGACACGGCGGTCCAGGCGGACGGCACTCCCAGCCCCTACGCGCCCGAAAACTTCTCGCTCGACTTCGACGTGCTCGAAGTCTTCAACGGCAAGCACTTAGAGCTGGTGCACAATTACCGCGTGCCGCTCGACCCGGGGCCGGGAGCCGACTCGACCGCGCCGAAGTGCCCGGCGACGGGCCCCCGAGTCGACTGCATGCCCGAGCTGGGCCAGGTCATCGAAGAGTCGGTGCTGGCGGCGGACGGGGGCACCTCGGCACAGACGAACCCGCTCTACCCCGGGGCGCTCGACGACTACTACACGCTGGTGGCGAAGGGGCACGAGCTGACGGCGGTGGGCAACAGCGACTCGCACAGCGCCTCGGCCGAGGCGGGGCTGCCGCGCACCTACGTCTTCGCGGGCGACACGGCCGACGGTTCGATGCGGGGGCTGGCCGAGGGCGAGGTGATGAAGGGGCTGCGCACGCACCGGGCCTACGTCACCAACGGGCCGCTGATCGAGCTGACCGTCAACGGCCAGCCGCTTGGCGCGCACGTGGTGAGCGCCGACGGGTCGGCGAAGCTGCACCTGGTGGTGAGGGCGGCTCCGTGGGTAGACGTGACTCAGGCGGTGGTGAAGCGGGGCGGGCCGGACATGCTGAAAGAGCCCGAGGTGCTGGACGTCCTCTCGGTGCCGCCGTCGCAAGAGCCGCTGCGCCTGGACGAGACGCGGGACTACGCCGCCCTGCCGCCGGGCTCTTTCCTGGTGGTGGAAGTCTCGGGCGTCAAGTCGATGTGGCCGGTGTACACGCCGTATGAAATCTCCTCCATCCTCATCAACGAGGCGGTGGGCAGCATCGGAGCCTCCTTCGGCTACGGCAACAAGTTCGGCCGCTACCACCCTCAGCAGGTGCGCCAGGTGACGCCGTTCGCGTTCACCAATCCCATCTGGGTCGACCGGACGCTGCGGCAGGCGCTCACCGCGCCGCGCCGGGTGCTGCCGGTTGGGCAGACGAGGGCCGTGCCGCCGATTCGGGTTCCGGACCTGCGGATGATCTTCGGCAACCTGCACGGCGACACGGAATGAAGCGGGCGCTGGCGCTGGCGGCGCTCGTGCCGGCGCTCGTGCCGGCGCTGGCGGCGGCGCACCCTAAGGGCTTCCACAAGCGCGACGTGACGACGGTGACGGCCAAAAGCGTCGAAGTGCTGGTCACCCTGGACATCGACTCGGGCAAGCGCTGCAGCCTCTTGCGGACGGCGGCCGACGCCGACAGGGACGGCAAGCTGTCGCCCGACGAGCTGAAGGCCCTGAAAGAGCGCCTGGCGAAGCTGGCCGTGAGGCCGCTGAAGGTCGAGATCGCCGGCTACCCGGTCGTCTTTCGAGAGGAAGAGTCGAAGCTCGACGCCCGAGGGGACATCAGGGCGTCCGACTCGGCGCTCTCGGTGGCGGTGCTGGCGAAGGCCGACCTGCCCCACGCGGCGACGCCGGGCATGACGCTGACCCTGGCCGACGAGTCGCCCGACCAGTCGCACATCGCGGTCGAGGTGTTTCAGCGCTCGGCGGCCGACGCGGGGGCCGAGGCGCCGGTGAGGCAAGAGCTACACCCGGGCGAAGAGGTCAAGGCCCGCTTAGGGAGACTGTTAGACATCTTGCCCAAGTGACTTTCGCCCAGGTGGGCCCTTTGTATAGAGTGCGCGCCCTTCTGGGGGCAACCTGGCCCTCCAAGCAGGAAGGTAGCCCGAAGTGAGCGAGCAAAAAGGCGGTTTCGGAAGCGGTGGCGGCTTTGGTCCCAAGAAGCCGAAGGCGACGTTCGGCGACGTGATGCTGGGGATTCCCGCCGGCAGGGGTGGCGAGCGCGAGGAGCGCGGCGGCCGAGGAGGCCGTGGCGGCGAGAAGGGCCGGGGAGACAAGCGGTCCGACCGCCCGCCGCGTAAGGAAGCTGGAGGCCCGCCGAGGCAGGCGCAAGCCGCGCCGAAGCCCGCTGACACGGACAACGAAGTCACGGCGAACGGGGCCTCGCTGGCGGCCCGGAACGAGCCGGCCGAGAAGAAAGAGCACCGCGACGGGCGCCGGCCACCTCACGGGCGCGACCGCGGGCCGAAGAAGGGCCCCGAACCGAAGAAGCAGCAGGGGCCGCTGGTGGTGGTGCGGCGGGCTTCGGGGGCGGTCGAGACGCGCGCGCTGGACGCCGAAGGCGCGTCGGTGCCGTCGAAGCCGGCCGAGGCGTTGAGCGAAGAGGCGAAGACTCCTACGCCCGGGGTGGAGACCCCCGTGGCGGCCGAGCCCGCGGCAGAGAGCCCGTCCGAGGCGCCGGTGACGCCGCGCCCGAGCGTGTCCGAGGAAGTGCCCGAGGCGCAGTCGTTCGCCGAGATGTTCGAGAAGTCGGCGAAGGAAGCGGGCGGCGTCGGCCGCAAGCACCCGAAGGTGGGCGAGAAGGTGGTCGGGAAGATTTTCCAGCTCGGCAAGGACACGGCGTTCGTGTCGTTGGACGGCAAGCAGGAAGCGATGATCGACCTGCGCGAGCTGTTGGACGGGGAAGGGATTCTGCGGCTGGGAGTGGGCGACCCCATCGAAGCGCACGTGATCGAGGCGGGCGCGAAGGGCATCGTGCTGTCGAAGAAGCTGGCGAAGGGGTCGGCGTCGATGGCGATGCTGGCCGAGGCGCGAGCGTCGGGCATGCCGGTCGAGGGGCTGGTGCTGTCCGTCAATAAAGGAGGTCTGGAAGTGGCGGTAGGCGACGTGCGCGCCTTTTGCCCGGCCAGCCAGGTGGACGTGCGCTTCGTCGGCAACCTCGACCAGTTCATCGGCGAGAAGTGGACCTTCCGGGTGACGGAGGTGCGCGAGAAGAAGGTGGTGCTGTCGCGCCGGGCCATTCTCGAGGAAGAGGCGAAGGCGATCGCGGTCGAGACGCGGAAGAAGCTGGCGGAAGGAGCGGTGCTGAAGGGGAAGGTGACGGGGGTGCGCGAGTTCGGCGCCTTCGTGGACCTGGGCGGGCTGGAGGGGATGATTCCCGTGTCCGAGCTGTCGCACACGAGGGTGGGCCACCCGAACGAGGTGGTGAAGGTGGGCGACGAGGTGGAAGTCGAAGTGCTGAAGATGGAAGCGGCGAACCCGGCCTCGCCGGACAAGGCGAAGCACAAGGAACGCATCACCCTGTCGAT